>JAUWMY010000036.1 GCA_030612945.1 Desulfobacteraceae bacterium | reverse complement strand
TATAGGCGGGACGCCTAAATTCCGAAAAGCTGCACAGTCATTGTCAATCGTTCAAGGCATTAATCCAGTTGTGAACGCCCGAATTTATTGAGAAGTTACAGAAAAAATTTCCAACACATTAATATTATTGATCTTAAGGAGTTGCAGGATCTGAAAGAGCGTCAGGCCAGGATAGATGGCAGATGCGCCAAAAGCCGGGGGCTAAAAAAAGGGTGACTCCGAGGAACCACCCTGGACATAGGGAATGGAAAAAATATGTAATCAGGACGCTCGCCTGTTACCCTGTAAAGTAATTCAAATTTCCGGTCTGTCAAGCATCACAATTCTGTTTTTTATACTGTGCCCCTTCTCTTGACAAATTTGGGGTGCTACTCTAATGTATTTTCATTAAAAAAATAAAGGAGGTAGTACTATGAAAAAAACAGCATTGGTTATCATGATTGTTCTTCTCTCAGTTTCGTATTCTTTCGCTGGGAGCCAAAGTAAGGCATTCCGAATTGCTGCAATCTTTCAGACAGCGATTGAGGAACCGTGGGATGGAGTGATCCACCAGGCCTGTCTTAAAGCCAAAAAGGAATTGGGCAACATAGAATACGAATTCACAGAAAAGATCGCCGCAGCTGATTTTGAAAAAGTTCTCAGAGAGTATGCTGAAAGAGGATTTGATCTGATCGTGGGCGATGCATTTCTCGCAGGCGAAGAACCGGCGAGAAGGGTAGCCAAGGATTATCCCGAGATCGCATTTGCCTTTGGATCAGAGTTTGGTCCTGTTTCTCCCAATTTCTCCGTCTTTGACAACTGGATTCATGAACCGGCCTATCTCTGCGGCGTCATTGCAGGCAAAATCACAAAGACCAATATGCTCGGCGTGGTTGCCGCCATCCCCATTGGCGAGGTTAACAGGCTGGTGAATGCCTTCAAGGCGGGCGCCCTTAAAGTGAATCCGAAGGTCAAAGTCAAGATCGCCTATATTGGCGGTTGGTTTGATCCCCCCAAGGCCAAGGAGGCCGCAATCGCCCAAATCGAGGCCGGGGCGGATTTGATCTTTGCAGAAAGGTTCGGGGTTTTTGAGGCCTGTAAGGAGAAAGGCGTACTTGCTTTTGGCAATATGTCAGACCAGAATGCACTTGCTCCCGGTGTGGTCATCACCGGACCCGTTTGGGATATGTATCCCATCATAAAGTTCTGCACTGAGATGGTAAAGAAAAAAGCCTGGGTGTCCATGGACCTGGGTGAATGGTCGATGATGGCAAAAGGGGGTTCCCGTCTCGCACCGTTTCATGCTTTTGAAAAAAAGCTGCCTACAGAAGTGATCCAGCAGGTAAGGGATCTTGAGAAGAAAATTATAAATGGAACCTTCCGTGTCCCCGTTGACGAGCAGCCACCGGTTTCGGATTAGAACTTACTAAGGGAGCATTAAATAGTCTACAACGCACTCGACATGAGATCTTTTCTGAGGTGACTGGTGACCAGATTGGGAGACTCGGAACCGAAGAAAAGAACTCATGACCTGCTGTGGCCTTCTGGGTTGTGTCTCATGTAAACCATAGGATGCTCCCTTATCCCATTACTCCGCTCTCATTTCACGAGGTGATTGATGGCAACTAGCCAAAAGCCAATCGCGAGCATGTCCTCCATCACCAAGCGTTTTCTGGATGTCACAGCCAACAATGATATCGACTTCAATCTCTATCCGGGGGAAATATGCGCGTTGCTCGGTGAAAATGGTGCGGGTAAGACGACGCTGATGAATATCCTTTTTGGGTATTACGCCTGTGATGAAGGCGAAATCTTCATTAAGGGTGAAAAAGCCGAGCTATCCGCTCCCAGAGATGCAATCTCCCGCGGCGTCGGAATGGTTCGTCAACACTTCGCGCTGGTCCCATCCCAGACCGTACTTGAAAACATCATCATTGGTACCGATTACGGCAAAGGCCTTTTTCTTGATCTCAAGTCAGCCCGAACAAAACTCCTTCGACTCCAAAAAAAATTCGGACTTCAGGTCGATCCTGATGCAAGGGTGTGGACCCTGTCTGTGGGTGAACAGCAAAAGGTAGAGATTCTCAAAGCTCTCTATAGAGATGTAGACATCCTTATTATGGACGAACCCACGGCCGTGCTGGCTCCTGCTGAAACAGTAGAACTATTTAACACATTGAAATCGATGGTAAAAGAAGGCCGATCGGTTGTTTTTATATCCCACAAACTAAATGAAGTGATGGAGATTGCGGATCGTGTCGTCGTTCTGAGAGGCGGCAGGGTCGTAGCAGGAAGGAAGACGTCCGAGACGAACATTAAGGAACTGGCGAATCTTATGGTAGGGAGGGACCTTCTGGAAAGACTGGAGAAGAAGAAAGTCCGCCCGGGAAAGCCCGTTCTTGAAATTGAAAATCTCAGGGCCCTGAATGATAAGAAGCTCCTGGCGTTAAAGGGTCTCAACCTGGTTGTCAGGAAGAACGAGATATTGGGGATGGCCGGGATTTCCGGAAATGGCCAGAGAGAACTCTCAGAGGCACTCTTTGGCACGCGTGACCCGATAGGTGGGACAATCAAAATAAACGGCGAGGCTCCAAGACTTGGAAGCCCGGTATCGTTCATCAGATTGAAAATGGGAAGAATACCGGAGGACAGAATTGAAACAGGGCTGATGATGGATCTTTCCGTAGAGGAAAACCTGATTCTTGAAAACCACGCGACGCCTGAGTTTCAAAGATTCGGGATGATGAACTTCAAAAAAATCCATCAGTTTAGTGAAGACCTGATAGGGGCATACAGCATCATGACCGCCGGTCGGGATGCCGTGACCAGCAGCCTTTCCGGCGGAAACCTGCAAAAGGTGATGCTGGCCAGAGAACTCGCCGGAAGACCCGCAGTTGTGGTCGCCTCCCAGCCCACCCGGGGTCTTGATGTTGGGGCGATGGAGTACATCCATCAAAGAATTCTGCAAGAGAAAGAAAGGGGGGCGGGCGTCCTCCTGATCTCCGAGGATCTGGACGAAATATTCGCGTTGAGTGACCGGATTACTGTGCTGTATGAAGGAGTGATCATGGGAGACGTCCCGGTGGCGGAAGCCTCCCGCGAACAGATTGGCCTCTGGATGAGCGGGGTAACAAAATGATCAGAATGAGGATCACGAGACGTGAACCGCTGCCGAAATGGGCAAGAGTCGTTATCCCCATTGCCGCCATTGTCACCACACTTATTCTTTCCGCCATTCCTATCCTTCTCGCTGGAGGTCATCTCTGGAAATCCTATTATTATCTCTTCTACGGCGCCCTGGGAACTCGCTTCAATCTTCTGGAGACATTTGTAAAAGCCAGCCCGCTCCTATTGACGGGGCTGGCCGTGGCTTTCGCGTTTCGGGCCAAATTCTGGAATATCGGTGCAGAGGGCCAACTGCTTGCAGGGGCCTTGGCGGCCACGGTGCTTGGCGTTTCTCTGGGCGGTATCCCAGGGTTCCTGGTTCTCCCGGTGATTATAATTGGCGGATTCCTTGCCGGGGGTATCTGGGCGGCGATTCCTGCCATTTTAAAGACAAAGCTCAAAGTGGACGATGTGGTGTCCACGCTTCTTCTCAACTATGTGATGATCCACATCATGGGGGCACTCCTTTTTGGCCCTCTTCAGCAGCCCGGCTCCAGTTGGCCCAGATCATCGGCGATTATTGAGGCTGCCCAGTATCCGATCCTTCTAACCAGGTCACGTTTTCACCTGGGAATCCTCATCGCCTTATTGGCCGTTTTGGTCATATGGTTTATCAATAAACGGACGGTCTTTGGGTACCGGGCAAAGGCAGTCGGTGTCAACATTAGGGCCGCCCATTTCGGCGGCATCAATACCACCGCGGTGATTCTGTGGACTGCCATGGTATCTGGTGGGCTGGCAGGCCTTGCCGGAGTGGGAGAGCTCTGCGCACTTCAGTATCGTCTGATTATGGACATCTCACCCGGCTACGGGTATTCCGGGATTGTCATCGCCATGCTGGGGAACCTCCATCCTGTTGGAGTGCTTTTTTCAGCACTTTTTTTCAGTGTGATAATTGTCGGAGCACATACCATGAGTCGTATGACAGGCGTCCCAACATACATCGCAGAGGTGATACAGGGAATGGCGCTGATGATTATGCTGATTTTTCTACTTTTTACTGAATACAGAATAAAGGTGGTAAGGAAGTAATGGGTGAGTTTCTTGAAGCAGCCTTTATCTCAGGACTCATGGGGGCCATGATGAGGATGGCAACGCCCATCATATTCGCCACCCTGGGTGAAATCCTGGCAGAGCGATCCGGCGTGCTGAATCTGGGAATCGAGGGCATCATGCTGATGGGCGCCATGACAGGATTTCTTGTTACCTTTGGCACGGGTTCCCTGTGGTTTGGGGTGCTGATGGCCGCCATTGTGGGCATGATCCTGGGTCTCCTCATGGCATTTCTTTCGGTAAATCTGGGGTTGAGTCAGCACGTATCAGGACTGGGGATAACCCTTTTCTCAACCGGTTTGGCCATGTTTATCTACCGGCTCTATTTCGGCTCCCCCACAGTACCCCCCATTGTACCGCCCTTCAAGCAGGTCTCTTTACCCCTTCTTTCGAAAATCCCGGTGATCGGCCCGGGTCTCTTCACCCAATATACCCTGACCTATCTGGCGTGGCTGCTCATACCGGTCATGTCCATTCTGCTCTATAAGACAAAAATGGGCTTAAAGATCAGGACTGTTGGAGAGAATCCGGTAGTCGCCGACACGGTCGGGGTAAGTGTGATCCTGACCCGAACGCTCTGTCTGGTTGTGGGCGGCGCATTGATGGGGGTCGGAGGGGCCTTTCTGACTTTGGCCCACCAAAACATGTTCCTGATTGATGTGATTGGGGGTAGGGGATGGGTTAGCATTGCCATGGTCATTTTTGGAAACTGGGATCCTCTCAAGGGCGCAATAGGGGCCCTCATCTTCGGGTTCCTCGATGGACTTCAACTGAGGCTTCAGGGCCTGGGATTTCATATCTCTTTTCATATTTTTCTGATGATTCCATATCTCCTGACGATTGTCGCTCTGATAGGCGTTTCCAGGAAGGCATCTGTTCCGGCGAGTCTTCTTAAGCCCTATCGAAGAGAGGAAAAGGGGGGATAAAGAGGAGAAAAAATGCTCGACCTTATTATTCGAAAGGTAAACCTGCCCGACGGGCGAAAAGGCTTTGACATTGCCATAAAAGACGGGGCCATTGTAGATGTTGCAGCTAATCTTAAAGCGAAAGCGAAACGGGAGATCGATGCAACAGGCCGGCTGGCTTCACCGCCTTTCGTTGACAGCCACTTTCACATGGATACAACCCTGACCTATGGTCAGCCCCGTGTGAATGAGAGTGGTACCCTGCTGGAAGGCATAGAGCTTTGGGGAGAACTAAAACCGCACCTCACGGTCGAAAGTATCAAAGCCCGCGCCATGCAGTTCTGTCATTGGGCCATTGCTCGTGGGACATTGGCAATCCGCAGTCATGTGGACGTCAGCGATGATAGACTCCTGGCCGTGAACGCGCTTTTGGAGGTGCGGGAAGAGATAAAGCCGTACATCGATCTGCAACTGGTGGCCTTCCCTCAGGATGGTTATTTTCGATATCCTGCCAGTGCGGCCAATCTGGAGCGCGCGCTGGATTTAGGTGTCGACGTGGTTGGTGGAATTCCCCATTTCGAAAGAACAATGGCTGAAGGCGCAGCTTCCGTGAAGGCCCTGTGTGAGCTGGCAGCTGAGCGCGGACTTGCTGTGGACATGCACTGTGACGAGAGCGACGATCCCCTGTCACGCCATATAGAGACGCTGGTCTTCCATACCCAACGCCTGGGTCTTCAAGGCCGGGTCACCGGCTCGCACCTCACGTCCATGCATTCCATGGACAACTACTATGTCAGCAAGCTGTTGCCCTTGATGGCGGAGGCCCGGGTTCACGTGGTGGCCAATCCGCTGATGAATATCACGCTTCAGGGACGACATGACACATATCCCAAACGACGCGGGATGACCCGGGTAAAAGAGCTCTTGGAAGCCGGTATCAATGTGGCCTTTGGCCACGACGGGATGATGGACCCGTGGTACAGCCTTGGCTCACACGACATGATAGATGTTGCCCATATGGGACTCCACGTGGGGCAGATGACCGGCGTCAAACAAATGCGAAGGATATTTGATACTATCACCTATAATGGGGCCAAAGTCCTGGGACTTGAAGGCTATGGGCTCGAACCCGGATGCAACGGTGATATGGTTATTCTTCAGGCAAGCACCCCGCAGGAAGCCCTGCGACTAAGGCCTGCCAGACTGTTCGTGGTTCGCCGCGGCAAAGTGATTGCCGAAACGCCACCGGTTGCGAGCCGGCTGGAACTGGTAAACAGGACTGTTGAGGTGGATTTTCGATATCCCTAACCCGGATAAACCGGAAAAGTGCCTATTTATCCCGCTTGCAGCGGGGAAGTGAACTAAAATTTGAAGTGCCTATTTATCCCGCTTGCAGCGGGGAAGTTAAGGAGTCGCTTCGCTCCGTCTATTCACATAAAAGTAGACAGATTTTCACAGATAAAAAATTTTTTTGGCCAAACAACACCAAATGTATTGCTAAGGGCACTAAGGGGTAAAATAACGCGCTACCTGGGAGAATATCTTAGGTCTTGAAGCCTCGAATTGGGTGAGGAAATGATCTGAGCGCACAATCGGACTCCAAAGCGAAAAGTCCTCCCGTTCGGGGTCCATCCCTACGTTCAACATGTCTTCCAGAGTCTCCATGAGGTACTGCTCGGGCTTGTAGATCGAATCTCCGATGTCACCCACCCAGCAAAGTGGCGTCCCCTGGTAGCGGTCACAAAGGTCTCCGTAGAATTTCCTTGTGACGACGGTGCGGGGCTGAAGACCCAGGTCGGTGAAAGGCTTTGACACACCCTCCTTTGCCACTTCTATGAGCGCGCCGTTGAAGACGGGGATGAGTTCGATATCGTTTTCCATGCATATGCGGCAGATCCCCTCCAGTCCCTCGAGACTGGCGCAAACAGGGAAGAGAAAGATCCGCTTGGGACGGTGGAACTGGACAGCCTCCTCCGTGAAATGTGCCACCGTCTGGCCCGAGGCGATGCACTCTTCCATTATGATCCAGGTTTCGTCTTTCCACCATTCGCCCACAAAGGAACTCTCAACGATGTCCCACCCGCGAAAGGCCGCCTCGTGTTCCACCCGGGTGAGCTTTATGTAAGTGGTGTCAAGGAGCCCGATCCGATGAAGCGGTGGATTGGCGTCAAGTAGATCGAGGGGACGTCCCCCCCAGAGAATGACAAACTGGGCAACCTTTCCTTCGAACATACGCTCGAAAAGGCGGATCATGTCATGGCCGATTTCCTTGATCATCAAAAACTTCTCTGCCCCGCAGGCCTGACGGCTGAGTAGGAATTCCTGGCCGGGACCTCTGCCGGGAAAATCGACCACATAAATCTTCTCCGGGAGACACCTGTCTCGAAAGGCCTCGTGCTGTGTGATCCCCTTTATCAGCCATATGTTCTTCCCACCGCGTGACATCACGATTTCCCCGAGGTCTTCGAGGAACAACCGGTTCTCATCCACCTTCATCATTTCTCTCCTTATCTATGTCAAGTGGTGCATCCTTCTCCATCAACCATAGTAGCCTAAGAATAGCTGATTATTATTTTCTGGGAAAGAACATAGGGGAAAGACACGGGTATGTCAATTTCAAATGAGAAGATCACCGAGGGAAATGTCACCTGATACCGATCCAGTCTTTCCAGAAACCAGCACCCAGTGCCGAATACCCTGATTGAGCGATGCTCAATCAAGGTGGTATTGGGTATTTGCAATCAGGTATTGGTTTTATTGTATTTCACATCATATTTTGTATTCCTTTGATGAAGAGATATAAAAAATGAAAAGCATTCCTCTAAACCAGTACCCAGTACCGGATACCAAGTACCACCTCAATTGAGTTTAATTCAATTAAGGTAGTACCTAACTTCCACCATTCAACACCTGCCTTCCGCCTTCCGCCTTATGCCTTGACATTCACTCAAACTTGGAAAAATATACAAGCGCTAATAAAATAATCTATAATCGAGAGACGTTAAGGAGGTACCCCATGGAAATCAATCGAGATTTTTTGGCCCCCTGCGGTTTATATTGTGGTGTGTGTGCAGTCTATTATGCTACCAGAGAAAGAAATGAGAAGTTCAAGGAAAAGCTGGTTGGCGTTTATAAGGGGAAACTTCCAGGAGCTGAAGATCTCTCTACAGATGATATCCAATGCGAGGGATGCCTTTCAGACAATCCATTCGGGTTTTGTAAGTCGTGCTCCATAAGAGATTGTGCGCAAAGCAGGGGTTACTCGGGTTGTCACGAATGTGATGATTTTCCTTGCCAATTCATTGAAGATTTTCCAATGCCGGTTGGGAAGAAGGTCATCTTGAGAGCTATACCCCATTGGCGAAAATGGGGGACTGAAAAATGGGTTCTAGATGAGGAAAACCGATATCTCTGTCCTGAATGTGGGCACAAATTATTCAGAGGTGCAAAGAGGTGTAATAGATGCAAGGCCGCAGTTGATCTCGATTGAGTTGGTCTGGGAAGCGACGTTGAAATCAGGGAACTTTCGGAGAAGGGTGGTTTAAGAAATTTCAGGAGGTACAAGACATGTTTTTTGAGCTTCGCGAGTATCGAATCAAGGACGAAAAGCGAGAGCGTTGGGTCAAATTGATGGAGGAGAAAATCATTCCATTCCAGATGTCCAAAGGCATGGTGGCTGTCGGCAGTTTTGTGGCCGTGGACGAACCTGACCTTTACGTCTGGATACGCCGCTTCGAAAGTGAAGAGGAGGCCGAACGGCTTTACAAAGAAGTCTATGAAAGCGAATACTGGAGAACCGAGATCAAGCCCCAGGCAGATGAGATGCTTGACCGGGAGAGAATGAGGATTACCCGGCTGGAGGCGACGGAGAAATCGGTAATTCGATGAGGAAAACAGGCGCGCCTGCAATATAACGAAGCAGAGAGATGTGGATTCAGGAGATCAGGACCAGGGCGCACAGGGCGGCGCCCACACCGATCCACTGGCGTGGCATCAGGCGCTCCTTGAGGATGAACCAGGCCAGCAATACCGTAACGGCCGGATAAAGGGACGCCACTACCGCGGAAATATCCAGTCGTCCCAGCCGGGTGGCAAGGGCGAAAAACACGTTGCCGGCCGTGTCACCGATGCCGATAAACGCGATTATCGGCATCTGTTTGACGCCGGGCCATTCGATTTTCTGCCGCGTTAGAACGAAGCACAGCACCGTCAGGATCGATGTTACCCGGACCGCCACTAAGGGCCACAGAATAGCGCTTTGGCTGACGTGGTCGATGCAAATGAAAAAAACACCGAATCCGATTCCTGCCAGCAGCGGGAAAAGCCATTCGTCGCGCTGCATGATGGTTTGCCCCTCGGATCGGGTCAGGAACCAGACCGCCACAAAGGCGAAGCCGAAACCGATCAGCTTGGTGGCCGGCGGCAGACCCTCGTTAAAAAAGGCAAATAAGATCGGGATAACGGCGGCCACCACAGCGGCGATTGAAGAAACGATCCCCATACGACCCCGGGCCAGGCCGATATAGAGCGCCATGATGCCGACGGACCCGGCGACGCCGGCCACACCGCCCCAGATCATCTGAGGATAGGCGGGCAGACCCTCGGTCAGGGCCAGGGTTACCATGAGAAGAAGCACTCCGGCAATGATCTGTGAGAGGATCACCACCGCGAACACATTGTTGCGCCGGGTGGCGAAGCCGCCGCTGAAATCTGCCATGCCCCAGGATGCGGCGGAACACAACCCGTAGGTGACCGCCATGGTTTCCGATCCGAATATCAATTTTTTCCTCCGTTATAAAGATCACCTGCCAGCCAGGGGAACGCTTCCGCGTTAGTGTCACCTTAATTGAGTCAAACTCAATTTAGGTGGTACTTGGTATCCGGAACTGGGTACTGGTTTATCAGAAAATACCGGATCACGTTCGGGCATGAGGGGCATTACTTTTGGCGGTGGAATGATCCGTATATCTTATAGGGGTTACGTTTGAGGTCTTTATAGTTGGCCAGAGCCAGGTAAAAGGCTCCTACCGCAAGTTCCGCGCAGTGGGTGTTTTCGGGTGGCAGGGTCTCCAAATATTTAATGACATTTTCCGTGCTTATTTCCCATGCCTCTGCCAGGTTTTGTCCTTCTGCAAGCTCTGCCACCGTATTGGCACATGCGTTTGTGCTTATGCAGCCGTCCAAATCGAAAGAGACTGAGGCAATGCGATTACCTCGGAATATCAAAAACATTTCTACCGTATCACCGCATTCTCCTGTACGCTTGCCGTATCCGTCAGGTCTTTCTATGATTTCCCGCCTGTCATTGCGAAATGCCATCTCCAAGTAATGCAGAGAATGATCCTGCCAAAAATCAAATTTTTCTTGGCGCATGCCTTGTCTTTGTTTCGGTCTATTTTCTTCCAAATCATCTTCCTTAACTCAATAATGTCCGGAGAATATGGAAAACAGGATTTTGTGTCAAGAGGTTAAAAAGTGGCAATAAGTTATCATTTCCCTTTTACACTTGACAGATTCGTAAAAAGTCAAAATTTGCAGGATTATCCAATTCAATATTCTCACAACAAGCTTAAATAATTCGTAATTCCTGAATCCCCAAATCCCTAAATCCATGTAAAAAGGGTTTTTTACATGGGCATCACACTTGAATGATCAACAAAAAGGCTTATTTTAATGTAAGAAAAAAACTTAAGGGAGTAACATCATGTATGAGCAGGGACCGATCAGGCCGCCCAGTGAAGCATCCAGTTTATTAGTTCGCGTTACAAGGAATTGTCCCTGGAACCGGTGCCTTATGTGTCCGGCATACAAAGGCACAACCTTTTCCAAAAGGACCGTTGATGAGGTAAAAAAAGATATTGACGGGATGGCTGAAGACCATGGCCCGTATCTCGAAAGGGTTACATCCGCTTTCCTACAGGATGCCGACACCCTGATTATTTCCACCAGGGAACTATTGGAAATAATCGAATATATCAAAATAAAATTCCCCAATATTACCAGGATAACCACCTATGCCCGTGCTAAAAGCATGAAGAAGAAAAGTGCTGAGTCATATAAAGCGCTCAAGCAGGCTGGCCTGACGAGAATCCATACGGGAATGGAAAGCGGATCTTCCAGGGTGCTTAAAATGATACAGAAGGGATCGCCACCGGAGGATATATTGACCGGGGGCCTCCGAGTTATGGATGCCGGCATTTCTCTTTCAGAATACATAATGCCGGGAGTAGGTGGAATGACCTTGAGCAAGGAACACGCCCTTGAGACGGCTGGACTTCTCAATACCATCAGGCCTGACTATATCAGGGTGCGCACCTTTGCCATGCATCCGAAATCGCCCATGCAGAAGATGGTTGAGGAGGGAACTTTTATTCCTATGAATGACGAGGAAATCGTGGCTGAGATTCGGCTACTGGTTTCGAACCTCGATGAAATGCACACTCATTTTAGGTGTGGCGATTTCAGTCTAAACCTCTTGATGGGAGTTGATGGATATCTTGACAGCCAAAAAGACGAAATGTTGCAGGAGATTGACACCTATCTTTCTTTAAGCAAAAGGCAGAAACAGGCCTATTCTTTCTTGCATCGATCAGGACACTACTTTCAGAGACTCGATGATTTTGTCAGGGATGAAAGTATGCTGGATCAAATATCCAGTGAGATTGAAAAAATGGAGAAGAACGGTAAGGATGGGTTTAATAAATACATCCAACATCTTATGTCATACCAACTGCCGCAACCACAGACCCATAACTGGAAATAGTCGATAGGATTGAAGCCCGCCCTCCCAGTCCCGAGACCGGGACGAGATCGGGAGGTGCGACATGCTCGAATCACACTTCTAAGGGTTCGCGCAAAAATAACTTCACAGAATTGGCGCCCAGGTTTAGGTTAGCTTTGTTCGATCCGAAATCGCAAAGCCACAGTAATAGTAGGACTCTTTCGAGGATTTTGCGGTTGAGGATCGGACAAAGATGGCCTGAAGAT
>JAUWMY010000181.1 GCA_030612945.1 Desulfobacteraceae bacterium | reverse complement strand
TTGGTCCAAAAATTGCCAGCGCGATTGTTCGCGAGAGGGCCAGAAGAGATGGTTTTCAACAAATGGATGAGATGTTGTCCGTACCGGGAATCGGCCCCTCACTTTATAGAAAGGCAACCCGTTATTTGACATTATAAGGGTATGTAATAGCGCACCCCTCGCCCGCTTTAAAGTAAAAATCCTCACTGCCCTTCTTGGGACAACGGTGAACGGTAACCGGTGAACTATAGATTTTCAGAAATCTATATTGCTGGTTTGCGATAGAGATCTTTCCATGAGAATAAACAAACAGCTTCCAGACTGGGTCGTCGGCCTGGCCGTGACCCTGGTTTTTTTATTTGTCACCACAACCGGGATCTTTGATTTTACAGCAGCCCTCGAGTTGAAAACGCTTGATCTCAGGAGCAGAATCACTGCCTCCGAAGAGAGGGACCCTGATATAGAACTTGTGGTGATTACTGATAATGACATATCGGAGTTAGGGCCTTTCCCATGGCCAAGGGATGTGCTTGCCCTATGCATTGATAACCTCGCACTTGCCGGTGCAAAAGTGATCGCCCTGGACATATTATTAAGCGAACCTCAGGAAGATCCGGGTCTCGGGGCAGTCAGACATTTGCGGGCAAACTATGAATTGTCAGGACTCGCCCAGCAGGGGGCAGGGCTTGTCTTTTACAAAGAACTATCCAAAGCCCTGGCCGGTCTGGACAATGATTCCAAGCTGTATAAGGCGCTTGAAAAGGCGGGAAACGTAGTATTGCCCATCAGCTTTGTACTCCAAAGTAGCAGCCATGATATTAAGGCCCCTGATTTTGTATCCAGGCATGCCTTTGAACGGACAGAAGGCCTTGACAAAGAAGGAACCGGGCATGATCTCAAGTGGTTTTCCAAATTGGAGCCTCTTGTCCCCTCCTTTGCAGAAGTTGCCGCGGGTATAGGCCATGTGAATTTTTTTAAGGATCAGGACGGATATGTCAGAAATCAAGACCATGTGCTGGGATATCTAAAAGATATATATGTTCCTTCCTTTTCTCTGGCCATTGTTAAGGTCTTTAAAAACCTTAAAAATGAAGACATGACAGTCGTATTTGGCGAAGGAATCAATTTGAAGATCAGCCCGTCATCGGTAGTCAACGTTCCGGTCATTGATTCCCATATGAGGACCCCAATTAAGTGGAGCGAGGGGCCTGCTGCCGGCTTTCATCAAACACCTTTTGTCAAAGTCCTTAAAAACCAGATCCAGACCAGCCTCTTCAGGGACAAGATTGTGATTATCGGCGCGACCGCACCTGAAATAAGTAATAGATTTGCTACGCCCATATCAGGAAACCTGCCGGCCGTAGAAGTGGTTGCAAATTCTGTTGCAAATATCCTGAATCAAAATTTTATTTCTCGGCCTGACTGGCTTCCTATTGTGGAATTTTTTATTCTTGCGGTCTTTGGCTTTTTTATTACCCTTGTCCTGCCAAGGATGAATGTTGAGTTAGGGGCTTTCACCAGCCTGGGACTTGTGGTTGGCTATTTTGGCATTGGTACGGCTCTCTTTCTCTTTTCAAACACCTGGTTAAGGGTTGCTCCTTCCATATTGCTCTTAGTTGTCGGCTATGTTCTGCTTATTTCCAAACGCTTTTTGAGTGCTGGAAAGACGAAAGAGGATGGGGTTGCCCATTCTTCTGAATTGAATGAGTTGCAAGATTTTTCCTCCCGGTCACAAGGCTCTTTTGATCTCGTTCTTGAAGAGTTCCGGCGGCTTCCGCTTGAGGAGGGAAAGACCAAAGAGCTTCTCTATACATTGGGCCTGGGATATGAGCAAACCGGCCAATTTTCTAAGGCCCTGGCAACCTACGGCCTGATCATGGAGCATGGGGGGAATTTCAAGGATCTGAATGAACGGGTACGCAGGTTGGAAAATATGGATGCCTCATTGAGTGCCGGGTCATGGACGGGCAGGCAGGATGATGGAGGCACACCGGTAGATATGGAGACAAAGCCCCCCTTTGAGCGGTATGAATTGATGCGAGAGTTGGGACGGGGGAAGACTGGCGTTGTTTACCAGGCACAGGATACCAGAACCAATCAGATTGTGGCCGTAAAGGCAGTCAATTTAGCAGAATTCGGAGAAGGTATTGCGGACGAAGTGGCAGATCGTATCTTCCGTAAAGCAGAATCCGTGGGTCTGTTGACCCATCCGAACATTGCTTCCATTTATGACTTTGGAGAAGAAAGCGGCCAGGTCTATATTTCCATGGAATATGTGGAAGGAGAAGACCTGGGGCATTACACAAGGCCGGGGCATCTCCTCCCGCTCCGGGAGACCCTGGATATTGTGGCCGGAGTTGCAGATACTCTGGAGTATGCCCATTCTAAGGGCGTCGTACACGGTGATATTAAGCCTGCAAACATCATACGGATTAAGAAGACCAGTGATGTGAAGCTGACGGATTTTGGAATCGCTCGGGTTATGCCTTCCTCCAAGCACAAGCGAGGAGTAGAGCCTGGCTTCCCATACTATATGTCTCCAGAACAGCTATCCGGAAAGAAGACTGACGGTCGTTCGGATGTTTTCTCAGTTGGCGTGCTCCTTTTTGAGATGCTGACAGGGCAGAAGCCATTTAAAGGCGATGACATAAGTTCTTTGATGCTCAGTATTGCCAGGGATAGACACCCGTCTGCCAAAGCCCTTGATCCCACAGTCCCACGTATCGTTGAAAGAATAATAGATAAATCCCTTGAAAAGGATATAGAGAGTAGATATCAGAGGGCAGGTCTCATGGCAGAACAACTCAGAAAAGTGGTTGCAAAAATCGATGAGGTTCTGGCTCAGAAAAAGGCTGGATTTTGAATGATTATTTTAGGAATAGACACTTCCTGCGACGATACCTCGGCAGCGGTTGTTTTGGATGGACAGCGAATGCTGTCCAATGTTATCCACTCTCAGGTTAAACTCCATAACGCTTATGGTGGTGTTGTTCCGGAGCTTGCATCAAGGGAACACGTCAGGAACATCATGCCTGTGGTTCAGGAATCCCTCTTAAGGGCAAATGTCTGGATGAGAGATTTGGACGGTATTGCCGTAACAGTGGGCCCAGGTCTTGTTGGAGCCCTTTTGGTAGGGCTCTATTATGCAAAATGCCTGGCCTACGTTCATAACATACCCATGGTGGCTATAAATCACCTGGAGGGTCATATCCTTTCCATCTTTTTAGAGAAAGAGGTTCCACTATTTCCCTTTGTAGCCCTGACCGTGTCCGGGGGGCATACCAGCCTTTACAATGTTGAAGGATACGGCAGGTACACTCAGATGGGGCAGACCCTTGATGACGCTGCGGGGGAGGCATTCGATAAGGTCGCAAAAATCCTGGGGCTTGGTTACCCCGGAGGTGTTGCCATTGAAAAGACAGCCCTGGATGGCAGGAAGGATAGGATTAATTTTCCCAGGCCATATCTGTCAAACGATTCTCTCGATTTCAGCTTCAGCGGTCTTAAGACTGCGGTGGCCCTGTATGTTAAAAAGTGGCGCGAGAGCGAAGTTGAAAATTATGACGTGACGTTGGCGGATGTCGCCTGTTCGTTTCAGGAATCGGTGGTTGATGTGCTTGTTAACAAGGTTATGCGGGCAAGGGAAAAGAAATCCGTTTCGGCGGTTATGGTTGCGGGCGGTGTGGCCTGCAACAATAGACTGAGGGCCAAGATGTCAGAGGCCGCCTCAACCGAAGGCGTGCCGGTTTATTTCCCTCGCCTGGAGTATTGTACAGATAACGCAGCCATGATCGCGGTGGCAGGTTATCATCGGATTTCGAATGGAGAGAAGGCGGATTTGTCAATGGATGTGAGATCCAAGTATCCCATTAATGACCTTTCTCCTATCATTTCATGTTAGATTGTTTTTGATTTACCTTTAAAAAGAATTTAGACGGGATCACAGGATAAACAAGATTTTGCAAGTCCTGTACATCTTTTTTGTTATCTTTTCATAAATCCTGCGTTACACCAATATTGTTATTTTGTGTTTCTTTTTAAGAAAATGGTAAACCGGCTCGTCCTGTAATGAGCCGCACCTGATCTGATATAAGATTTATGTAGGGACTGTTTTTTCGAATAGCCCTTGCTATAGTTGGCTAAGTTCTTATGATTCTTATTATTTAAACATCTAATAGTATGTTTTCTCAAAAATGGGATATGGCCAAGATTTACAAGATAAAAACAATCTCCCGCAGTAAGCGGGATTAATCTTGTCAAAAATAGATGCCGTAACGTCTACGATTTTAATGGATTGATATATTGTGAAATTCCAAAGGCAGATCAAATATTACTATCTGAGATTTATTAGATTAAGGGGAGAGCCCCACGAATTGGCCCTTGGGGTAGCGTTCGGTGTATTTTCGGGTATGATGCCCGTTGTACCCTTCCAGACTGTACTTGCCATTACGCTGTCACTTCTTTTTAAAGGAAGCAAGATTACGGCGGCATTGGGGACATGGGTGAGTAATCCTCTAAACTGGTATTTTATATACTACTATAGTTACAGATTAGGGGCTTGGATAATAGGCCTGCCGGAAAAAAACGCAGTCTTCTCATCAGTAATGACAGCCGTGCGGTCAGGGGAGGCGCCCATGATCATAGTGGGAAAAATTTTCGGGGCCGGTACTGCTTTTATCTCAGCTTTCCTGCTTGGAGGGTTTATTCTGGGGATTGTTTTTGGGGGCTTGTGTTTTTTTATCTTCCTTCCCATTTTCAAATACATAAGAGCCTGGCGTCAATCAAGGAAGGAGCGCAGGAATTGGCGCATACACGCTCAATGAAGCCCGGGCCTGCCCATTATCGCCCCGCACGGCGGGACTCAGGCAGGGTAGGCGGACCAGGATTTCGCGCCAAAAAGAGGCTTGGACAGCATTTCCTGGTTGAGCCTGAAATCATCAATAAGATTATTTGCCTCGCCGGATTTCAAAGCTCTGATCTGGTTCTGGAAATAGGTCCAGGTCAAGGTGCCTTGACTCTGCCGCTTGCCAGGACCGTTGGACATGTTGTTGCCGTTGAAAAAGACGCTCAGTTAGTTGATGTATTACAAAAACGCTTAGACAGGGCCGGCATTACCAATGTAACCCTTGTAAACAATGACATCCTCAAATGGGATTTCTGCGAGATAAGGCCCTCTTTATCAGCCAGGCTCCTGGTTATTGGAAATCTTCCTTACAACATATCCTCGCCCGTTTTGGAAAAACTGATTAAAAACCGGGATTTGATTAGAAGGGCTGTTCTCATGTTTCAGCTGGAGGTTGCCAAAAGACTGACTGCTTCTCCCGGCGGGAAGGCATACGGTGCCATGACCCTCTTAGTTAAATATCACGCTCAATCTCGCCCTTTGCTCGAAGTGTCAAAGGATGCTTTTAACCCCAAACCAAAGGTTGACTCCATGGTGATTGAGCTGGACTTTGAGAAGCCCTACCCCAGGCTCTTATTAAATAATGAGGGCAATTTCAAAAAGATTGTAAAAGGCGCATTTTCCCACCGTCGAAAGACCATGGTGAATTCGCTCAAGGGTATGTCTACATCCCTGGATCGTGAGACACTTTTTGAAGTAATGAAAAGATGTGGGATTGATCCTGGAAGACGGGCGGAAACGCTTGATATGGATGAGTTTATATGTCTAACTGCCGCTCTTGCAGACATAGATTGCCGGTGATTCAACTTTTTACTAAATGTTTGGTTCCGGCGTATCCTGCTTAAGAATTAAAAGATTGAGGGATTTGTAGATTGAGTTTCTTATCTGTGAAATTCTGTCTACTTTATGTGAATAGACGGAGCGAAGCGACTCCTTAACTTTAGGCACTTCAAACTTTAGCTCATTTTAGGCACTTTTCCTGTTTGTCCGGGTTATGGTTTAGTCATCGACCCAGTTCAAAATCACTTTACCGGATTGGCCTGACCGCATTACCTCAAAAGCATTTTCGTA
>JAUWMY010000474.1 GCA_030612945.1 Desulfobacteraceae bacterium | reverse complement strand
CCATGTTTGACGGTTAATTAGTGTCTATTTAGAAATGACCTTTTTTCCACTCCAGGCGGGATGCGATGTACTACATACAGTATGTCTCCGTTTAATCCCTTGATTTCATCGGAACCGCTTTTCACCGGATTCTAAGTCGCCTTGATTTTACAAATTCCAACCCCCGGAGTTCTTCTTCCTTGGGCAGGGGGTTTTTTTTGGCTATTCATAATGCAATCATTTGTGCTACTGTTTTGAGCATTCGAACATTAGTACCACTTCAATTGAGTCAAACTCAATTGAAGTGGTACTTTGTATCCGGTACTGGGTACTGGTTTAGAGGAATAAAAAACAGCAGGACTAAAACATCAATGTTTTTCGAATTATATTTTGCCTTAAGATACCTGAAAGCCAAACGGAAGCAGGCGTTCATACCGGTTATTACGGTGATCTCGGTGCTGAGTGTTATGGTGGGTGTGATGTCGCTCATTGTTGTGCTTTCCGTGATGAACGGTTTCAGGGATGACCTGATGTCCAAGATCCTGGGGGTGAACTCACATGTTCTTGTACTGAACTATGGGGGACCATTCAAGGATTATGAAAAAGTGGGGAAGAGGGTCGAGGAGGTGGACGGCGTGCTTGCCTCGACGCCCTTTATTTACAGCCAGGGGATGATAAACAGTTCGGGTAATGTCTCCATGGCGGTAATAAGGGGGCTTGATCCCAGGAGTGTCGTAAATGTTTTGGACATTGAGTCAATGATAAAAAAGGGCTCACTCGCTTCTATTCAGGGAAGCGCTGATGGATTGCCCGGGATTATTATCGGGAATGAACTTTCCCGAAAGGTTGAGGCTCACCCAGGTGACACCCTTACTGTGGTCTCTCCTGGGGGGAAATCAACACCATCGGGCAGGGCGCCGAAAACCAGGAAGTATAAGGTCACTGCCATCTTTGACTCGGGGATGTATGACTATGATGCGTCTATGGCCTTTATATCTTTAAAGGAGTCTCAGGATTTTCTTGGACTTGGAGATCGAGTGACGGGGCTGGAGATAAAAGTAAGGGACGTATACAAGGCAGACACAGTTGCCCGGGCCATTCAAGAGAAACTGGGTTATCCTTACTGGACCAGGGATTGGAAACTGACAAACAGAAATCTCTTTGCCATGCTCAGTCTGCAGAAAACCACCCTGTTCGTTATCCTGAGCATGATTGTGCTGGTGGGGGCTTTGAGTATCATCGGCACCCTGGTTATGGTGGTCATGGAGAAAAAAAAGGACATAGCTATTTTGAGAGCCATGGGTACTTCTGCCAGAAGTATTATGTCTATCTTCATACTCCAGGGAGTTTTTGTGGGTATTGTGGGAACTTTAACGGGTCTGGTATCGGGCCTGGGGATTTGTTTCATACTTGCAAAATACAAGTTTATTACTTTACCGGCAGATGTTTATTATATCTCAGCCCTTTCTGTTCAGGTTGAATTTAGTGATGTTTTTTTTGTTGCGTTATCAGCTGTGATTATTTGTTTTTTTGCAACATTATACCCTTCCTGGCGTGCCGCCAAGTTGAACCCCGTAGATGCCATTAGATATGAGTAAGGGTGATTTATTGGTGCGCCCAGGGTGATTCGAACACTCGACCTACGGATTTTTAGTGGGAATAACTATATGAAAATACATATAAAATATAGCAACAGGAGGTAACTATTTTTCAACATTTTTAATAACATATTTTGCCATCAGTTCCCATCCGGAGCAGCCTTTATCCGCGCAGGAAACAACTCCTGGAAGGCAGACATAAATTCATCGAGTTGCAATTTGGGTCTATAATAAGGGCTTTCCCGCATTCGGATCATTCCCAATCGGTCAAGACTCGAAAAGTATTCGGATACAAGTTGCCCCGCTTCCTCAATAATAGGTTCTCCGTTTTGTTGGTTACGCATTTCCAGGGCGGTTCCCCACTCTTGTTCTGTTGTCGTGGCCAGGATCATATAAAGGTCAAGGGCATGGTAGCGGCCATATTCTTTGTCTGGATCTTCGAACCGGTCTCTGAAGGCAAAAAGCTTCATCATTGAAAACGTGTAGGGATGTGGCAGAAAAATCTCGCACGACCAGAGGGCACCTGAGGATAATTTTCCTTCCAGCAAAACAGGTAAAATCCCACTGTCCAGTGTTAGTGCCTCCTCTACGGGGTGGGCATGAATACCAACAGATGGTTTGGGACGGGCACGACGGGCGTCTGTTTTCACTTTTGTTCCATTGAAAAATCTCTGAGGCCCGGTTAGGATGTCAATTTTGACGCTTCCTGCCTCAGTCCCACCAGGGCCGGGTTTAACGAATTGGTACTTCTCCGCCCCTTGGACAGCCTTATATCCAAGCCTGTCAATAGCATAGGCCAAGGGGCTCAACTTAGCTGAGTTGATAAGCAGCTCAGGTCGCAGAAACAAGTCGAGGTCGTTGGTGGAACGAGGTTCAGGCCATTCCTGGAGGAGTGTTTCCATCCCCATACGGCGCACATGGTTATTCTTGAGATAAATGCCGTAACCACCACCTATAATGAGTTTGACCTCAGTACCTTGTATTTCATGAAGCAAATCGAGCAGCGCTGTCTGAAGGCTGGGCATCGTGATCATAGCTGCACCGATTCAAGATCTTTCATTAAAAAAGATTTCACCTGCTCGGCGGTTTCCCGGTCCCGTTTGTCGCCGGCCATCAACTCCAAATACACTTGCACAGGGGAAGCCCACCAGAATCCCCCTTCTTGTCGGGCATCGAAATAGGCCGTTTCATCATCTGTCTCCACCAGCTCAAGGTTCGGAAATCGGTTTGTTTGGTTTCCGGGTAGCGATTCCAGTAGCCCCTCAAGACGCGGGCAGTAGAGGGACAACAAGTCCCCGCGCTGCATCACGGCGTATCGTGCAACGGATGATGTTCCCGAAGCCACAAGGGGTAAA
>JAUWMY010000125.1 GCA_030612945.1 Desulfobacteraceae bacterium | reverse complement strand
GCATAGCACACGACGCCCACCACAAGGAGTAAGGCTGCAAGACAATATGCAAAGGTTTTTTCAGTTTTCAGTTCCATATCTGTTTCCCTTCGCTGATCTGGGGTAAGAGTTGTTGTAACCGTTCAGGGTTCAAAGGTTCAGCGCCGCCTCTGACCGCCGAAGCGGCCAGTTTGATCGAAAAAGAGACTCCAGCGTTGCGGAGTCAGATACGAGGGGTTCAAGGTTGCATTCTTGTCGCCAGAGTCCATTGTGGAGGCGTATTTATGTGAGTGGCGCCCGGTTTCGTCCTTCCCAATCTGAAAATTGGCGGCGCATTGGCAATTATTTCGCAAAACCGGCATTTTTTACGAGAACTTCGGGTCTTCAATTTTGTCCTTGTCCTTAACCCTGAATAACCAGGAGGCATGATCGTTTGGCAATCATATAGAATTTGCACGTATGGTCTTTTATCGGAAAATCGATTCAAATGTCAAGAAGGTTTTGACAGAATTATGACCAAGCCCTCGCCCAAAAAGGTTCATCAATTGACAGGACTGTGGATGTCTGGTAAACACGCATTAAGTAAAAAGGTAGGCGTTCACGGGTTAAAAGGTTCAGAGGTTCAAGGTTCCGTTTTCGTCCCCGGACTGCATTTGGAATGTGTATTTATGAGAAAAGCTTCATGTTCGTCATGCTAATCCAAAATTTGTACCCAAATTGGCAATTACTTGGGAAAATGAGCATTTTTAACGAGGGCTTTAGGTCTTCAATGCTTTTTTTGTCCTTAACCCTCGTATGTGACTCCGCAAGGACAGCGTCACTTTTTCGATCAAACTGGCCGCTTCGGCGGTCAGAAGCGGCGCTGAACGTTGAACCCTGAACCTGTGAACGATTACCTAAAAAGCTATAGCCACAAGATAACGAATTCAAGAAAGGTCCCCTTTTCACCCAATATGCGTTATGAAGGCCCCATTTACCGACCTCCCAGCGAAGCGGATAGCCTCTTGATTCAGGCAACCGTTGGTTGTCCTCACAATAAGTGCACCTTTTGTATGGTTTACAAGAAGGGGCCACGGTTCAAGGTGCGGCCTGTCAAGGAAATTAAAGAGGATTTGGAGCAGGCCAAAAAAATATACGGTTCAAAAACGCAAACGCTCTTCTTCCCGGCCGGAAACACCATTGCAATGCCCACAGATGACCTGGTAGAAATTTGTACTTATGCAAGATCTCTTTTCCTGAATCTAAAAAGAATAACCACATACGGCTCATCCAGGTATATCTATAAGAAAGGATTGGCGAATCTCGTCAGGCTAAGGCATAGCGGGTTGTCACGTATTCATGTGGGACTTGAAAGCGGGGATGATGAGGTACTGCGGCGCATAAAAAAGGGCACAAATTCGTCTGAACAGGTTCAGGCCGGGCTATGGGTGCGAGAAGCAGGAATCGAATTAAGTGAATATGTGATCCTCGGAATTGGCGGTAAAGACAGGACCTTAGAGCACGCTGATGCGACAGCACGGGTGTTAAATGCAATCAACCCGGACTTTATTCGTTTGCGCACCTTTCTTCCCAAAACCAATACATTGCTTCTGCATCAGATTGAGAAAGGGCAGTTTAAAATGCTCTCGGCCCACGACGTACTGAATGAAACCAGAAAAATCATCGAGGCCCTGGACGTAATATCGGTGATTTTTAGTGACCATTACACGAACTATTTAAACCTCAATGGAAGGATGCCTGATGACAGGGACAGGATGTTGGGGTTGATTGATGAAGCGCTCACGAGAGATGAAAGTTATTTCAGACCGATTTATGTTGGAACACAATAGGGGCGGACGACAGACTACTTGAAAAACGCCACTTACTCTGATACCTTTGCCCGTAATGTCACGTGTCCATGCATCCATAGATATCGGCACACACACCGCGAGACTCCTGATCGCCCGGAAATGCGGGATACCAGGACATCTCATGCCCTTAACCAGGAAAAGAGCGTATATTCGCCTTGCTGAAGGCCTCAGTCAATCTGAAAACAAAGACATTCCGTCCGTGGCCATTGATCGCACCCTGAATGTCCTTAAAAATTTTTCAGGTTACCTCAAGCGATTCAGTGTCCATTCTGTAAATGCGGTCGCCACCGGTGTGATAAGGGAGGCTCCCAACAGAGACCAATTCCTGGACCGTATATACGAAGAGACAGGTATCCGTGTCAGGGCCATAACAGGCGATGAAGAGGCTTATCTGACCGCGAAAGGTGCTTTGCAGGCATTGAACATTCATACTGATCCTTTCGCGGTATTTGATCTGGGTGGTGGAAGTACAGAATTTTTTATTGGCAGTGAAGGCACAAGAGTCGCCCGGTCGGTCCCCCTGGGTGCCATGATTTTGACAAACAGGTATTTCGGATCGGATCCACCAGGGGAAGCAGAGGTTGAGGCGCTTTCAAGACATGTGGATCAATGTCTGCTTGATGCCGATTTGAATGTTCCAGGGGCGCGGGATCTGTCTTTACTGGTAGGGACCGGCGGGACAGTAGCGACCCTTGCGGCCATGCTTCACGGGATCCCCTCAGGAGACATAGCTGCGGATCGGATAAATGGATTATTATTGAAAAGGCGACAGATCGAGACTCTTTTCGATCAGATAAGGATCTTGAGTCTATCCGCAAGATTGAAACTCCCGGGGTTGGACAAAGGCAGGGCAGACGTGATTTTGGCCGGCTGTCTCACAGTCATAAGAATCCTGTACTTTTTCAAGTCACTTCAACTAAAGGTCAGTCTGTCAGACCTGTTGGAGGGCATTTTAATCGAGAGTTCAGAAGGAGAAGGAAATGATTAGAAAGAATATTTCGTTTGGTTATACTTTTGACGACCTTATTTTGGTTCCGGCGCAGTCATCAGTATTGCCAAATCAGGTGGATGTTAAGACAAGGCTCACACGGAATATCACAATGAATATCCCCATTGTTAGTGCTGCCATGGACACCGTCACTGAATCGGAGACCGCCATTACAATGGCAAGGCAGGGGGGGATAGGGATTATTCACAAAAACATGGACATGGAGAAACAGGCTCTGCAGGTTGAAAAGGTCAAAAAATCTGAAAGCGGAATGATTGTCGATCCCATTATCATTGAGCCTGACCATAAAATCTATGAAGTTCTGGATATCATGAAAAAGTACAGGATTTCAGGGGTGCCCGTTGTGAAAGATGGAAATCTGGTGGGAATCATCACCAACCGGGACCTGAGGTTTGAAACAAATCTGGATCAAAAGGTCGAGGCAGTAATGACCAAAGAGAATCTCGCCACAGCAAGAGTGGGAATCACACTGGAGGAATCAAAGGCTATCCTGCATGAGAGGCGGATAGAAAAGCTTTTGGTAGTGGATGAGAACGGCAGATTACAGGGCCTTATCACCATCAAGGATATAGAGAAAATAAAGAAATATCCGGATTCATGTAAGGATGAATTGGGCCGTCTGCGCGTAGGTGCTGCTGTAGGAATTGGACCGGATGAGGAGAAAAGACTTGAAAGACTCATGGCCGCCAATGTGGATCTGGTGGTGGTTGATACGGCCCACGGGCACTCGGACAAAGTGGTGCAGGCCGTTAGAAAAATAAAAAAAGAATTCCCCGATCTGGAGCTGGCTGCGGGAAATGTAGCCACGGCTGAAGGGGCGAGAGCACTTATCAAGGCAGGGGTCGATGCAGTGAAGATCGGTGTAGGCCCGGGATCTATCTGCACTACACGGGTAGTGGCGGGCGTGGGCGTTCCTCAGCTGACGGCCATAATGGACTGTGCTGCTGAAGCAAAAAAATCCGGGATTCCTGTTATGGCAGACGGGGGGATCAAGTACTCCGGAGATATTACCAAGGCACTGGCTGGTGGTGCCGATTCTGTCATGATCGGTAGCCTGTTTGCAGGAACCGAGGAAAGTCCGGGTGAGACAATCCTGTTTCAAGGTAGATCCTACAAGGTTTACAGGGGCATGGGTTCCCTGGAAGCCATGAAGGATGGAAGCAAAGATCGCTATTTTCAAGAGGATGCTGACCTGGAAAAGAAATTAGTTCCGGAAGGTATTGTAGGCCGGGTACCCTATCGTGGACCGTTGGCGGACACGGTTTACCAGCTTGTTGGTGGGGTGAAGGCCGGCATGGGCTATCTTGGATGTGCTGATATTGAAGCGCTTCAGACCGAACCTGACTTTGTGCAGATCACGCCTGCAGGGCTCAGGGAGAGCCACGTGCATGATGTAATCATCATCAAAGAAGCGCCAAACTACAGGGTGGAATAGGCCCGCTTTTTGCAGATAACGCTATGATAATGCATAGCCTAAAAAACTGAGAGGTGGAATCGGATTGATGTCAGGTAACTTTTACAAACAGAAAGTACTTATTTTGGACTTTGGGTCCCAGTACACCCAGCTTATTGCCAGACGGGTTCGAGAAGCACAGGTTTATTGTGAAATCCATCCATTCAACATAAGCATTGAAAAAATAAAGGCCTTTGGCCCAATGGGTATCATACTTTCAGGCGGGCCTGCCAGCATATATGAGATAAATGCCCCTAAGGTTGACCGGCAAATCCTTGAACTGAAGGTCCCTGTCCTGGGCATCTGTTACGGGATGCAATTCCTCACTCATTTGCTGGGTGGTATCGTTTCAAAGGCCACGGACAGGGAGTATGGCAATGCCGCGATGACCATTGAAGATAACAGAGACTTGTTCTATGGGTTTGGCATATCGGACCGGGAAACAGTAGGGATGAGCCATGGAGACCGTATTGACCGAATGCCCAAAGGCTTTATCGCGCTTGCGAGCAGCAAAAACAGCCCAATCGCGGCAATGGCGGACGCGTCAAGGAAATTTTTCGGGGTTCAATTTCATCCGGAGGTGGCGCACACGCCGGAAGGTCACAGGGTTCTCAAGAATTTTCTTTTTAGAATATGCGGATGTGAACCCTCCTGGACCATGGCCTCTTTTGTCCGTCGAATCATCAGAAAACAGAGAGAAAGGATCGGGGAAGACAGGGTAATCTGCGGGCTTTCGGGCGGGGTCGACTCCTCTGTGACGGCGGTTTTGCTTCACAAGGCCATCGGAGACCGTCTGTCCTGTATTTTTGTGGATAATGGCCTTCTCAGGAGGGGAGAAGTGCAGGATGTTATGGAGGTCTTCCAGGAGTATTATGGCATGGACCTGCACATGGTGGATGCTTCCGAGCGTTTTCTTAGCTGTCTCAATGGAATTAGAGACCCTGAGGAAAAGAGAAAAATCATTGGGCGGGAGTTTATCGGGGTCTTTGAACAGAAGGCAAAGGAACTGGGCAGCGCAAAATATCTGGCTCAGGGTACTCTTTATCCGGATGTTATTGAAAGTGTTTCTTTTAAAGGGCCTTCGGCCACCATAAAGAGTCACCATAACGTCGGAGGGCTGCCTGAAACCATGAAGTTGAAACTCATTGAGCCCCTGAGAGAATTGTTCAAGGACGAGGTGCGCCAATTGGGCGTGGAACTTGGTCTTCCCAGAGAAATGGTGATCCGCCAGCCCTTTCCGGGTCCTGGCCTGGCGGTCAGGATCCTGGGCGAGGTGACCCGTGATCGGCTTGAGATATTGAGATCTGCCGATGTTATTGTTCTGGAAGAAATCAGGAAAGCCGGCCTCTATGAAAAGGTCTGGCAATCCTTTGCAGTCCTTCTTCCCGTGAGAACGGTGGGTGTGATGGGTGATGAGAGAACTTATGAAAATGTGATTGCCATTCGTGTGGTGGACAGCCTGGATGCAATGACCGCTGACTGGACAAGAATCCCCTACGAAGTGCAGGCAAGGATGTCCAACAGGATAATTAACAGTGTAAAAGGGGTAAACCGGGTAGTTTACGATATTTCCTCCAAACCCCCAAGCACGATCGAATGGGAATAGATAGTGTCTGACCATAGAAAGTTATGAAAGCAATTAACGAACAAAGCCCTGAGATCTGGACAGTTGGTGGAGGCAAGGGAGGCACGGGAAAGAGCTTTGTATTAAGCAGTATGGGGATCTGCCTTGCCCTGCAAGGCAAAAGAGTTATCCTGATTGACGCTGACCTTGGAGGCGCCAATCTGCACACATTCCTTGGTATTAATAAGCCAAGAATTTCCTTGACGGATTTTTTCGAGAAAAAGGTATCGCTACCTGATCTTGTTGTTGATAGTGGGATAAAAAACATGGGGTTATTGATTGGAGCGATCCATTCTCTATCCCCTGATGGTATTAAATATACACAGAAACTCAAACTGTTCAGGCACATCAAGCAACTCGATGCAGATTATGTCCTTATTGACCTTGGCGCTGGCGCGCACTTTAATACCATAGACACATTCCTCCTTGCAGATAAGATGATAGTCGTAATTATTCCCGAAATAATTGCTATTGAAAATTTGTATTTTTTTTTAAAAAACGCCTTCTTCAGACATATGCTAAATTCCCTTGGAGGCCATGGCCTGAGAGATGTGGTTCAGAATGCCTGGAAAAACAGGGAAGAACATGATATAAAAAATTTCACTCAACTCATTGACTATCTTAAAGGTTTGTCAAAGACAATGGAGAATATTATCAATACGAAATTGTCCGATTTCAGGGCTTATATCATTTTAAACAGGATAAATACGAGTCAAGAGATAATGATTGGAAATTCAGTTAAAAGCATTTGCAAAAAATATTTTGGTCTTAATTCCAGCTATGTTGGATACATTGAATTTGATGCTGTTATTTCCGGATGCATAAACAAAAGGCAGTCTTACATGCAGGCCTATCCGGCTTCACGTTGTGCAAAAGAGATCGAAAGGCTGACAGAGAACCTTTTAGAAGGAACAGACATTCATACAACGCTATGAGCGGAAAAGATTACAGCAAATATCTTGAAACCCTTGAACTTCCCCCTGGTGCGTCATTATCAGAGATCAGGAAGGCATATCAACACCTGAAGGCGTTGTATTCAAGGGAATCTATTGTAACACTACCTATTGAAGATGAAATTTCGGCAGAGGTAAAAAGACAGATCCTTCATCAGATTGAAGAAGC
>JAUWMY010000437.1 GCA_030612945.1 Desulfobacteraceae bacterium | reverse complement strand
AAAACCGAAGTGCCGGAGTTCAGAGAAGTGTCTTCCGGCCATTTCATCTCCTGCCATCATGCAGAAAGTCTTTCTCTCAAAGGTGCTCTGGAACCCCAAATGGCAGTAGGCCCTGAAAGTCCGGAAAACAAAAAAACCGGTTGACATATGCATAAAAAGCTGTATGTTCTCAATAAATTTGGGCTGTATTAAAAAAATCCCCCCTGGCCCAGACCTGCCCTTGATACTTTGCGAGAGTGGCTGATCGAATATAACTGCTTCGTTAGGTTATGACATATGTCCACCATGTCGCGCCAGGTCAGGCCTCAATCCCCCTTTGCAAAAGGGGGAAGCATTCGGATTACCCGGACGCATTGATAAATTCCTAATAAATTCGGGTGGAGTTTATCCCTGGCCCAGACCTGTCTTTAAGGGTTTTAGTTTTATGATTTCAACTTCCGAAGAATTTCAGATAAAGCGGCGTATTTACGGCAAGTCGCGCCAGGGCGGGCCGTAAGGATTTTATAAAAGGCTTACGCCTAAACTCCGAAAGGCTATAGAGCCATTATCATTCGCTAAAAGCCTTTATCCGGTTTTGAACGCCCGAACTTTTTGAGAAGTTACAAACCTGGCTCAAAATTTAAGATCTTGGCCTATAAATACGGATAACAAGGAGTTCAATATGCAGTTCAACAGTAAATCAAAACTCTTGACAATATTCCTTCTGGTGTTCTTTCTTTTTAATTTCGGGTGCCAGAAAGAGGTGGAGGCCGACTCAGCGGCCCCTGATTTTTCGCTTTCAGATTTATCCGGCCAAATGGCGTCGTTAGAGCAGCATCGGGGCAGTGTTATACTATTGGATTTTTGGGCCACCTGGTGTCCCCCCTGTAGAATGTCCATTCCGGAAATGGTCAAATTGCAGGAAAAATTCGGGGAAAAGGGTCTTGTCATTCTTGGGATCTCCATGGATGACCCTCAGATGGTTACCGACGAACAGCTTCGAGTTTTTAAGGAGAAGGTTGGTATCAACTACAGTGTTTTGCGGGTAAGCAGACAGGTGCTGCAAGATTATTTTGGGAATGAACAGATATCTATTCCCACAATGTTTGTCATAGACCGTGACGGAAAGATCAGAGACAAGCTTGTGGGTTTTAGGCCTGGGGCCCTTGAAAAATCCGTAAGTGAGATCCTATAGGTGATTATCGATTTTCACACGCATGTTTTTCCATCCTGTTTCAGGGATGACAGGTCGGCCTTTTTCTCTAATGAGCCGGCCTTTGAAAACCTCTACCTCTCACCTCAGGCAAAACTGGCGGGCGCTAAAGAGCTCATCAGGAACATGGATGAAGAAGATATCCATAAATCGGTGATTTTTGGGTTTCCCTGGGAAAATCCGGAACATTACCGGATACACAATGACTACATCATCGAGTCGGTTCACCGGTACCCCAATCGTTTAATCGGGTTTTGCTGTTTTTCCCCTCTATCAGCCGGGGGATCACGGGAGGCAGAAAGGTGCCTCCAATCAGGGCTTTCGGGTGTAGGGGAGTTAGCCGTCTATGGTTCAGGACTGTCACCTGAAATTATCAATTCCCTGAAAGAGGTCATGGGCCTGTGTTCCCAATTTGATGTGCCCTTCCTGCTCCACACAAACGAACCAATAGGGCACAATTATGCCGGTAAAACACCTATGACACTCCCCCAAATCTATGGTTTCATTAAAGCTTATCCCTCAAACAGGATAGTGCTGGCCCACTGGGGTGGGGGCATCTTTTTTTATGGGCTTATGAAAAAAGAGGTCAAGGAGGTTTTTAAGAACGTGTGGTTTGACACTGCTGCCTCCCCTTATCTTTACAACCCGGATATTTACAGAATAGCAGGGGAGACAATCGGTTTTGATAAGATTCTTTTTGGAAGCGATTATCCCCTTTTGAAACCGAAACGATATTTCAAGGAAATGGAGTCGGCAGGACTTTCTCCCGGATCCATGGAACAGGTGAAAGGGTCAAATGCAGCAAGGCTGTTATCCCCCAATAGCTGACATATGTCCGGAGGGAAGGATTGAATTTTCGGAGGCCAAATAATGTGAATGGGGTTTTGTGAATGCGGCATTTAAGAAAATCTGCGCCAGCTCATTGTCCGAAGCTCCCGTTCGCATGGGATCTTTCAGGTCTATCTCCTGATCAAAGAGCAGGCAGGATCTCAGGTTGCCGGTGGGTGTGAGGCGAAGGCGATTGCACGTGGCACAGAAATGATTTGAGAGTGCGCTGATAAAGCCGATTTCACCAGGGGCTCCTTGAAACCTGAAACGTTCTGCCGGACCATCAAGTGTGTTTTTGGAAATATGAACCAGCGTCCCAAGGCTGCTGACCTGTTTTTTGATCAAGGAATCAGGGACATGCCGTAAGATGTTCTCTTTATTTGCAACGCCAATGGGCATGTATTCAATGAACCGGATATGATAAGGTTCGTGGAGAGTGAGTCTGGCAAAATCCAGGATTTCATCATCATTTATGCCCTTAATAACCACAACATTGATTTTAATGGGCTGAAACTTCAGCTTTCTTGCCAGTCGGATACCATCCCAGACCTGCTGAAAACCGTCATATCCTGTTATTTTCTCGTACTTTTCCCGGTGAAGAGTGTCTAAGCTTACGTTGATTCTCTTAATGCCTGCAGATCTGAGTTTCTCTAAATTATCCCTGAGATAAATCCCATTGGTGGTCAATGAGACTTCTTTAAGCCCTGGCAAAGCAGTTAATCGGGGTATAAATTCGTATATACCTTTACGTACAAGCGGTTCTCCTCCTGTCAGGCGGATCTTATCCACGCCGAGGTTCACGGCGATTCTGGCCAGTCGCAGTATCTCTTCATATGTAAGAATATCCCCATGACCCAACTTGGCAATGCCGTCAGGCGGAATACAGTAAAGGCATCTAAGATTGCATCGGTCGGTAACGGAGATGCGCAGGTAGTTGAGATGCCGATCGTACTGATCAATCAGTTGAATATGATTACTTCCCACAAAAACCTCACTTGTACTGGAACAATTATTTCGTTTAATATATAAGTAATTAACAATAGTCAAATATAATCACGACCTGCAGATCATCAACCTAAGCCAGATAAACTGGAAACTCGAAGCACGAAATACGAAACAAATACGAAATCTTAATACTCAAATGTTTAAAACAATAGAGCCCCTTTAAATATATTTTAAAGCAATGAACTTAGTAATGAACTTAGTATTTAGTCAAA
>JAUWMY010000137.1 GCA_030612945.1 Desulfobacteraceae bacterium | reverse complement strand
TAACATATTGATATAACACTAAATAAATGGGAAGCTGCTGAGAGTTATAACCAGAAAGATTTTTTGAAAAAGGCTGCTTAGATGGTGAGGGCAACAGGAGACATATCAGTGCAGGAAATCAGAATTGTTACTAATATTATATAGTTATATGCCAACTTGAATGTCTTCATAGTGATCCAATCTGCATGATAAATTCTGCGGAAGTTACCGAAATGTCTCACTTCCGATCATGAAACATAAATGTCTCATGAGACATGTTGAAAGTGGAACAAAAAAAGGGGAAGATTACAACCTGATTGAGCGATGCTCAATCAGGTGGTATTGGGTATTTGCAACCAGGTATTGGTTTTATTGTATTTCACATCATATTTTGTATTTCTTTGATGAAGAGATATAAAAAATGAAAAATGTGACCCCGCCGTAGGCTACATCCAGCTTTCAGTGGGAAACCTTGAACCGTGAACCATTGAACTTTGAACCTGAGTTACAATATTTGAACGTTGTTTTTTTCCTGGCAGCCATTTAATATGATATTATGTTACAAATTGGCTCCCTGAAATTAGAAAATTGGCTTATCATGGCCCCCATGGCAGGCATAACAAGCCTGCCATTTCGTCTTATTGTCAAAAAGCTGGGTGCCGGCCTGGTCACTACTGAAATGATCAGCGCTGAGGGATTGATACGAGGTCAAAAAACAACCCTGAGTTACTTAAAAAGCCATCCCGATGAAAGGCCCCTTTCTGTCCAGATATTTGGCTCTAAGCCTGAGGTAATGGCAAGAGCCGCTGGAATTGTGGTCAAAGCAGGGGCAAACATTGTGGACATTAATATGGGTTGTCCTGTAAAAAAAATTATTAAAAATGGTGCCGGAGGAGCACTCCTCCGTTCCCCTCAGAGGGTAAAGGAGATTGTCACTGCTGTTCGCCGGTCCTGTCAGGTTCCATTGACGGTGAAGATACGGCCTGGATGGTCCATAGATAAATCTGTTGCAGTTGAAACAGCCCGGCTCATAGAAGACTGTGGCGCTGATGCCGTCACGATCCACCCACGTTTTGTAAAACAGGGATTTTCAGGAAAGGCTGACTGGAATATTATTGCTGATGTCAAGGAACAGTTGAAAATTCCTGTTATCGGAAATGGGGATGTCCTCGACCCATCTCTTGCCCTTCAAATGAAAAGGCAAACCGGATGCGATGGGGTAATGATAGGCCGGGGAGCGATTGGTAATCCCTGGATCTTCAAGCAGATTCTTGATATGGAAGATGGCCGTGCAATACGTCAACCTGGACTTCATGAACGCAGGACCCTCATCATGGAGCACTTTCGACTGCTGTCCGTCTCAATTGGGGAACACAGGGCTGCCAAAACCATGCGAGGCCTTCTCCTCTGGTATACAAAGGGGCTTCCTCACAGCAGCAGATTTCGTGGGCTGATCACTAGCATCAAGGATTGTAACACGCTTGTCTCGGCACTGGATCAATACTTTTCAACTTTAGAAGACGAGAAGATATGAAGGTGAAATTTGCGAAAACCGCCGGGTTTTGCATGGGTGTCCGTCGCGCCATGGAAATGGTTCTGGCAGAGGCCAACAGGGGAGATGACCCTCTTTTCACTTTTGGCCCTCTCATACATAACAACCAGGTCCTTAATCTGCTCGCTTCTAAAGGGGTGCAGCCCGTAGATGATTTAGACGGGTTACAAACAGGCAGGATCGTCATCAGGGCCCACGGCATTCCTCCTCAAAAACGCCAGGCCCTCAGAGAGACAGGGCTCAAAATCATTGATGCCACATGCCCCAAAGTTGCCCGCGTCCAGGCAATTATCCGCTACCATACCAAAAAAGGCTATACAGCAGTGATTGTGGGAGACGAGGACCATGCCGAGGTGATTGGCCTTATGGGTTACAGCAAAGGCCAGGGCCATGTTATACAGAGCGCAGAAGGAGTCCCCTCCTTACCACATGTCGACAGGATATTTGTCGTTGCCCAGACAACACAGAATGAAGAAAACTATCGCCAGGTTGTAAAAGCCCTCAAGAAACGATACCCCGATCTCCTGGTTTTCGATACCATCTGTGATGCAACCCGGGAGCGACAGGAAGAGGTGCGGTCCCTGGCAGGTCATGTTGACGCCCTTGTGGTGGTGGGCGGCTACCATAGCGGGAATACCCAGCGGCTTGTTGAGGTTTCGAGAAGCGCTGGTATACCCACTTTCCACGTTGAAACCGAAAAAGATCTAAATAAAGAAGAACTCCGTGAAATGGAATTGATCGCGGTTACCGCTGGCGCCTCCACCCCCAACTGGATGATCAAAGATGTTGGCAGGGAGTTGGAAGGGATCCAGGGCAGGAGGGAGGGCTCTCTTTTTCGCTGGTCGCGGAGGGCCTTTAAGTTCCTGGTCCTAAGCAATCTCGCCGTGGCATCCGGTGCTTTCTGCTTTGCGTACGCCGTTACCATCCTCTCCGAGAGGAAGCCGGATTTTATTTTTCCCTTTTTGACCTTTCTTTACATTTACGCCATGCACGTCTTCAATCGCTTTCTGGACAAAGGGGCCAGCGCCTATAGTGATCCGGAACGTGCAGCATTCCTCAAAAAATACAAATATCTGTTGATCACCATGGGGATAGCCGCCATCGTAACGGCGCTCGTACTGTCCTATGGTATTGGCTTCATGACTTTTTTGGCCCTGAGCACGTTAAGTATGCTGGGCATAATTTACAGTATTCATCTTGTGCCCGAAAGCATTCGACACAAGGCACCATATTCCAAGATCAAAGATATTCCCGGGTCCAGGACTTTATCTGAAGCCCTTGCCTGGGCAGTTATTATCACCATACTGCCATTACTGGAGGTTAATCATATGGTGTGGACCCCAGCGATAGTCAGTATTTTTACCGTCTTTTTTATGGGTTATATTCGGTCAGCCTTCTTTGACATCATTCGGGTCCAGGGAGATCTTATCGTTGGCTCAGAAACGTTGCCCATTACGCTGGGTGAAAAAAAGACAATACTCCTCCTGAAAATGCTCATCTTTTTAAGCGCCATCATTCTCTGTGGCGCTCCCATATTCGGCCTGGTGAATTCCTTTTCATTCCTCTTTCTCGTACCGTTATTCACATTAGCCCTTTGCCTGGTGGCCTATGAAAGATCCTGGATTTATCCTGATATTGCTTTTGAAGCCTTGGTGGAAGGGAACTTTTTCCTGGCCGGGTTATTGGCCGTGATCTGGCAGGCCATGTAATGGCAGCCGTAAGTGTTGTCATCCCTACGTTCAACAGGGCTCAGAAAGTAGTTCGGGCGATCTCGTCCGTCCTTTCCCAGACCTTTACCGACGTCGAAATCATTGTGGTGGATGACGGGTCAACAGACGGGACTAAAAAGGAGGTTGAACAGTTTGACGATCTTGTAACCTATGTGGCCCATTCATCCAATCTTGGAGTCTCGGCCGCAAGAAATACGGGTATCAAGAGTTCAGGCGCGCCCCTGATCGCTTTTCTGGATTCCGATGACCACTGGTTTCCGGAAAAATTGGCTGCGCAGGTTAATTTTTTTAATGATCATCCTGAAGCCGTGGCATGCCAGACCGAAGAGCTATGGATCAGAAACGGGCGTCGCGTCAACCCCATGAAAAAACATCTGAAACCCTCTGGTAACATTTTCGAGCCCTCCCTGAAACTCTGCCTGGTGAGTCCTTCCGCAGTGATGCTGAAGCGATCCCTTCTGGACGAAGTAGGGGTTTTCGATGAAGATCTTCCTGTGTGTGAAGATTATGATCTGTGGCTCAGGATTTCCTGCCGCTATCCTCTACACCTGATTAAGGAGGCGCTTGTTGTCAAGGAGGGTGGACACCCGGACCAGTTATCCGCCCGCCATAAGGGAATGGACCGCTTCAGGATCAAGGCCCTTGTGAAGCTGATCAAAAGCGGTGTACTGAACGAAGAGCAGCTTGCAGTGACAATTAAGGAGCTGTCTTCAAAATGCCGGATTTATGGCAATGGCTGTCTCAAGAGGGGGAAAATGGAGGAAGGGGAATGGTTCCTTCATCTTCCTATGAGGCTGTCTGAGAAGGATATATTTTTTCCAAGATCAAGTCGAAGATCCCGGATCTATTGAGATGTTACCGTTTTTTCTTCAGATCTCATGAATCAATGGTTCAGATTTACGGTAATCCTTCAATCACTGAACCTTGAACCTTCGAACCCCAAACCCGTGAACGGTTACGCTTTTCTTTTGTTAACCTTCATTAACCCCAAACTTTGAACCCGTACACGGTTAAAAACACCAACAGCCACAACATGTTGAATCTGGGTCTGCGACATTTGACACATAAGGGGTTTTAATATATACTTGTTTTCCGAGACGTAAATCATCAAAAGGGGGCATATATGAGCAAAGGAGAAAAAGGCGGAAAGGAAAGAAGGCGTTATCCCAGGCTACAAGCCCTTTATCTTTTATCTTATATCAACAAGGAAGGCGGAGTCCAAAAAACCGGTGTTTCCATGGCCAGAACCATTAATATGAGCCCTATGGGTGTGGGGGTGGAAGTCTATGAGGCCATAAACAGCGATTCCGTGATGGAAATGGAAATTGCCGTCAGAGACACTATCTATGCCATGCAGGGAAAGGTGACCCACTCTCAAGAAAAGTCAAGTGGAAACTATGTTATTGGCATTCAGTTCGATCAAATACAGAAAGAACTGGCAAAAGAGCTTTAATTTATTTTTCTTTCTTTATATAGATATCCCTCTTCGGGTAAGGGATTTCGATACCCTCCTCCTGGAAAACCTCCTTCACGCGGTCTGTCACATGGGATATGGTATCCATCCTTCGCCGGGGCCTGCTGATCCATATTCTCGCCTGCAGATCAACTGCCGAATCCCCAAAACTCCTGACCACCACCTTGGGTGCCGGTTCCTGCATAACCCAATCCAATTCCAGGGCAGTTTTTATAATAAGCTCTTTGGCTTTTTTAATATCAGCGTCATAGGCAACACCAATGGGGATACGGACCCTGATCTCCTTCGTGACGGTGGTGTAGTTGATGATATCACGCTTCATGATTTCGTTGTTGGGAATGATAATCACAATGTTGTCTGTGGTCCGGATCTTTGTGGCCCTGAGCCCTATATGAATAACATCCCCCCAGGTGGCTGCGTTTTTCGGGGCCGTCCAGACTTCAATGCGGTCGCCCACCTCAAAAGGCCGGTCTATGATCAATAAAACACCTGCAATCAGGTTCGAAAGTGTATCCTTGGCCGCAAAACCAATGGCAATACCTGCTACACCTGCGCCGGCGACAAAAGGCATAATATTAAAGCCCATCGCATCAAGGGCCAGAATAACCCCAACAGTGTAAATAATAATGCCGGAAAACTTTTTAAACAGATCTATGATCACATTATCCACAGCGGTTTTTGTCTTTGCCGCAATATTGTGTTCCAGGTACGGGAGAAAGCTGTTGACTATGTTATTGGCAATAGATGTCAGGAGAATAATCAGGAAGGCAGAAAAGATTCTTTTGATAAAGGGTGCCTCGAACATGTTGACCAGCCATATACCTGCCAGGGCAAGTATGGAATAGTGGCCAGCCCGTTTTATAAGAAAAAAAATCTGGTCGTTATTTTTGAAAAAAGGTCGGTCATGATACTTTTTCCTTATTTTTTTTGTTATGGCATTGAATATCCACCAGCCGATGGCAGCAGCCACCAATATAGCCGAGACCCGAATAGTCAAATTCAATAGTTGTTGTGGATCTGAAAAGATCTGATCGTAATATCTTCTGAAATAGGTTTCCATTTTTAAACTCAAGCTTTCTTTACAAGCAGGTAGCGGTCCGGTTTCAACCGGGAAAAAATAGTGGCGCCCGGGCATGGGGCAACCAATTTCTTTTTATATTCACTTCCAATGACCTGGAAGAGTTCCACACAGCAGGAACAAAGATGGGCGCTCTGATCAATGGAGTATGGGATAATTCCATTACTGTCACGGACAAAAAACCGCGGGTTTATGAAATTGGCGTGATTGGCCGTGTGAGAGAGATAAAGAAAGTCATAGTCCTGGACGTCAGATCCAAGCCTCCTTGCCCATCTCAAGTATATTCTTTTTTCTATGTCTTCGACGTGTTGCCATTCTTCAGGGATACGACTCTTAAACGAGGAGTCCTGGAAAAGGGCCTGTTTGTCTTTTAAACTGGCGAGGCGGGTTGGGACAAAGTCTGATTCAGTAATGGTAGCAGCCTTCTGGTCTTCGAATCCCTCAAGTTCGAATGAGCTGATCACTAAGTACAGACCATTTTTGTCCGAGGTCCGGTACCAGCTTCCCTGCCTGCAGCATGTGTCATCCCATACGTCCGGCGCGACGCTTGAAATCTTGTTAATCACATCCAGTGGCGTACAGACAATCCCTTTAGCTGATTTCAGTTTTGTGTCATGAGCAGCAAGTTTTTTTCTCAGCCCTGCCTCCTCATCCTTTGTCAACCAGTAAACATGCTTTGTATAAGGGCCCTGCTTTTTCAAGATAAATCCTCTTGTAGCACCTCAATTGAGGTGGTACTTGGTATCCGGTACTGGGTACTGGTTTAGAGGAATGTTTTTCATTTTTTATATCCCTACCAGGGAAGTAATATAAGAATAAGACGTGAAACACCTTAAAACCAATACCAGATAACCAATACCTAATACCACCTAATTGAGCATCACTCAATTAGGGGCAACTGTTTAGCTATTGATACA
>JAUWMY010000103.1 GCA_030612945.1 Desulfobacteraceae bacterium | reverse complement strand
ATCACCGTGGCTCCGTGCCTCTGCTATGGCCCGGATATTTTTTGGCCTCTCAACCTTTTGCAGGCGGCTCAATTCATCTCTTAGTTTTTCAAGCCCGGCCTTTGTAAAAGGAATTTTGTCCATATTATCTTCCTCATTTAGTAATTCAGGTTTTAAACTCTATTTCTTCATGTTTTCCCATTCAATATTTCACGCCTTGGCGTGATTGGACGTTCGATGTTCGATGTTCAATTCTTTTTAGTCCGTCCTGGGCAAAAACAACTTAGCGCTTATGCGCTCATACCCCCAGCCCGAGGGCTGCGCCTACCTGGCTTATAACAAGGGCAACAAAATAGGCGACAACCAGATTAAAGGCGATGGAAAACCCGGCCCATTTCCACGAACTTTCCCTCTTGATCATAATGACGGTCACAATACAGGGAACGTATAGCATAGTAAAAATGATAAGAGTGAAGGCCAGCAATGGGTTCCAATCGGGATTGTTCTTGAGTCTTTCAGACAGGGAACCGGCTTCATCCGGATCCACATCACCTAACGAATATGCAGTCCCTAAGGTGGAGACGACAACTTCCTTGGCAGCAAAGCCTCCCACAAGGGCAATATTTGTTCGATAGTCAAAGCCCAGGGGCCTGGTAATGGTCTCCAACCGTTGGCCAAGCCACCCGGCCATGGTGCCTTTCAACGCAGCCTGCTGTTCCTGTACGCTCACATTGATTATATCGTGCGTATAATTAATATAACATGCTGCCGCATTCACAAGACCATCACCCATTTCCTGATTTGAAAATCTATCGCTTTCGAGAAAAAGCACTGCCTTTACTAACGACAACAGGGCTTGTTTATTCGAGTCCTCCAGGGGAACCCTTGCATTTTCTTTTGTAGCCTTTGAATATAAGTCATAAAGGTTGTTGAGACCCGCAAGTTCTTTTTCGTCTTTAACCCAATCATTGACATCAGGAGAAGCCAGGAAAGATTGTGTAAGCCTTATGCGTTGATCCTCAAAAGATCTTACCTGTTCTTTGGAGGGCCCGGGAAAAGTCATCATCACCCACAGGATGATAGAAAACCCCAGGATTACTGTTCCGGCCTTCTTGATGTATTGCCATGTTCTTTCCCATGTATGGATCAAGAGCCCCCTGAGGGTAGGCATACGGTAGGGAGGGAGTTCCATCACAAAGGGCGTCTTGGGTCCTTTTAAAACCGTGGCGCGAATGAATTTGGCGGCGAACAACGCAAAGCCCCAGGAAAGGAGGGTGAGGTAAAACATCATACGGGCCTTGTGTTCTGGGAAAAAGGCGCCAATAAGCACAGCATATACGGGTAATTTCGCTCCGCAGTTCATGAATGGGACCCCGAGAAGGGTGGCGATCCTTTCTTTGGGATCTCTCAATGTCCTCGCAGCCATCACGCCTGGAACGGCCCACCATCCTGATATCCCGCCGCTTACGATCAGTGCCATAACAGAATTTCCGTGAAGCCCGAACCACCTAAGGACCCTGTCCAGCATATACGCTACCCTCGCCATGTAGCCGGAGTCCTCCATAATGGCGATGGCGAAAAACATGAACATAATGAGAGGAACAAACCCCAAGACCCCGCCCACGCCATCTATGACCCCTGAGGTGATCATTGACTGCAGGTATCCCGGTGCAATAACAGATGAGGCCACACCTTTAAGGCCATCAAAGAAAGCCTCAAACCACCCGACAGGCGCCTCACTCGCTGAGAAGGTGAATACATAGATTATATATAGTATGGCCAGCATAAGGAGGGGGCCGATAATCCGGTTTGTTAATACTTTATCGATTTTATCCGAAAGATTAAGCCTGGCTTCAATCTTCCGTTTGACCGATTTTTTTGTGATACCGGTAATGTATCCGTAGCGATGGTCGGCAATTATACCTTCCGGTTCTTCCTCGAGGGTGTCCATTATGTGCTTAAAGGTCTTTTTGCAGATGGCATCGATTTCCTGGCCAAGATTGGGGTCCCTCTTCAGCAACTCTATGATCTGGCTATCACCTTCGAGGCATTTGAGCGCTCTCCATCTGGAAGGGTATTTTTTGTCAAAAATGCTGGATCCCTCAATGATGGCCTCAATTTCATCCAGGCTCTGGTCAATGTCCGTGCCATAGGATATTACCGCCGGATACCATTGTTGTCCTTCTTGTGCTATTTCCAGGACCTTATCGAGGAGTTCCTGAATCCCCTTGTTTGATCTGGCAACCATGGGTACGACAGGGGTCCCGAAGAGTGTAGATAACTGCTGGTGATCCACACGGATGCCCCTGGACTCTGCCACATCCACCATATTGAGGGCAATGATCAGGGGAATTCCCAGCTCTTTGAATTGGACGGCCAGGTAAAGGTTCCTGTCCAGATTGGAGGCGTCCACGATATCGACAACCAGATCGGGCCTTTCGTTGACCAGGAAATCTCTGGCCACAATCTCTTCCAGTGAATAGGCGGTCAGGGAATAGGTTCCGGGGAGGTCCACCACCTCTATTCTACAGCCTTTATGGGTGACATGCCCGACCTTCTTCTCTACAGTGACACCCGGATAATTCGCGATCTGCTGTCTGGCGCCGGTAATGGCGTTAAAAACAGTGGTTTTCCCGGAATTTGGGTTTCCTGAAAGTGCAATGGTAATCTTGTTTTTCATTGTTTTCTATTGTTCATCTATATAAAAGACCTTTAGACAGGATTACCCCGCTTTCAGCGGGGCAGGCATGGTTAAACAAGATTTTTTTGTGTCCTGTACATCTTTATTTAAATCCTGCGTTACAAACATATTGATATTATAGATATTTTGTAATTGTTTTTAGGTAAGTAAATGGTAAAATAACTCGTTCGGGAATGAGCTCGACCTTATCTGACAAAACTTATGTAGGGACAGTCCTGTCTATTGTTAGCTAAGCTCTTACGAATCTTATTATTTAAACATCTATATAATATATTTTCTTACAAACAGGATATATTTTTTGATTTACAAGGTTTAATAATCCAGTCCATCCTGTTATCCTGTCTAAAACATACCTGAGTATTACTCATTTTTTTCCAAAATGAGGTTACAGCGCATCTACCTCTACCATGATATGGTCTGCCTCATTATTTCGAAGTGTCAGGACATAATCTCTGATTTTGACAGCCACGGGATCCTTAAGAGGTGCACGCCCCTGTATCTGAATAGGCGTTTCCTGCACCAGACCCATTTCCCTTACCCTTCTCCCAATATCACCTGAAGCAGATACCTTCTTAATAACGCCTTTCTGATTATCCGACATCTCACGCATTTTAATAATCTTTTTCATGTCTATTACGTGCCTCAAGCTTCGTTATGATCTCTCTTTCAGGTGATGACGAACCTGCGAGAAAGTCTCCGGGGCCGCTACCAGCAAATGATCACCGATCCTTCGGCCATCTAAATAATCATTGAGGGAAAACTCGCCGCCATCCATTCTAAAAATTTTCCCGCCTGCTGCTTCAACAATTATACTGGCAGCAGCCAGATCATGGAAAGACTCATTCGCAACAATAGCAGCCTCTGCACTGCCCTTGGCCACGTAACACATATGAGCAACAGTGGAGCCCATGTTACGGATCTTTCCTGGAAATGTGGAATAATAATGGTTGTGGAACCGGGAATAGGTTAGAAGAATACTCTCATCATTAATGCTTTCCTGAGTGGAAACGCGAATTTCCTCTTTCCCTCGAAAGGCTTTATGCCCTACCTGGGCATAAAAAAGATCGCCAATCACAGGCATGTAAAATGCTCCAAAAATAGGCCAAAAATTTTCTAAAAGGGCCAAAGAAGTTCCCCAGACGGGAATTCCTGCCTGGAAATTGGCGACTCCGTCCAGCGCATCGTACACCCAGAGATACCGTTTGCCCTCGTGGGTGTATTCCTTATCCTTCTGATTATTCTTAAATATCTGATGTTCGGGAAAATTAGCCCGCAGTTGATCTTGAAAGAATCCCGTCAAGTAGAGTTCAGCCTCTGTGACCAATCCCTCATCAAACTTGACGCCAGGATCTCCTTTCCCATAATAGGAGAGTGCTTCCTCCCCTGCACGGCGGATTGCATCAGTAGCAAATTGCTTCAAATCTTCAATTCCATGTCCTTTCGATACCACCATTTTCCTCCTTTATGTGCAAAAATCCTTCTTACCCCAGTATGGATCTTGAAACAATAGTTTTTTCCATCTCCTTTGTCCCTTCATATATTTCCAGCACCTTTGCATCCCTGTAAAGTCTCTGCACCTTGTACTCATCAATATAGCCATATCCCCCATGCATCTGAAGCGCCTCATCTGCGCAACGGACCGCCATTTCAGCAGAGAACCACTTGGCCATGGCGATCAGGGCATGATCTACCTTGCCATCGCGCATAGAAGTGGGATAGTTCAGGTCTCCGCCCTCCGCTTTTCCTCGCTGCGGATCTCACGCCTCAAGAGCTTGCCGACTTTGGACTTGGGCAGCATATCCCTGAATTCTATGTACTGGGGGATTTTGTAAGATACCAGCTTTTCCCTGCACCACTTGATAAGGTCATACCCGGTTATCCCCTTAACATCCTCTTTTAAGACCACAAAAGCCTTTATCCTCTCCCCAACTTTTGGATCGGGCAGGCCTACAACACACGCACCGATAACCGCCGTATGCTCCTGGAGGACAGACTCTATCTCGGAAGAGGAGACCCGGTATCCCTTATGCTTTATGGTGTCCACGGTCCGGTCAATAAAATATATGTGTCCCGCCTCATCCATGGAGACAATGTCCGCTGTTCTGTAATACCGCAGACCGTCCATTTCCACAAAGGCCTCTGCCGTCTCCTCCGGCTTGTTCCAGTATTCCCTTACCATCCTTTTTGAGTGGACAAGAAGCTCGCCGGACTTATTTGTGGGAACAGGTTCCAGCGTCTTTGGGTTGACGATCTTGATCTTCTTGCTGGGAACAATCTTGCCAATACTTTTTGGCGGGCTATCCTCGTCCGTGGGACACATGGAAACGCCTCCGCATGTCTCGGTCGCGCCATAACCCTGATAAATCGGTTTGCCAAACTTTTTCCGCCATCGCTCATTGATTTCCACTGGCAGGACATCCCCGCCATTAAAGCAATACTCAAGCGAACTCAGGTCGTATAGGTCGATTCTATCATGTTCGAGGATCATCCTATAAAGGGTAGGAACCCCGATCAACGTCTTAGCCTTGAACCGTTGCACAGAATCAAAAATTGCATCTAAGTTAACCTTGGGCATCAAAACGATTGATCCACCCACCAATAGGACGCTTAAGGCCGTAGTTTGTCCCAGGATATGAAAGAGAGGCACAGAACCAATAACAACATTCTCAGATCCAGGAAAAAGAGGATCGCATACGGTGATCTGCTCAAGCGCTGATTCCAGGTACAGTCCATGTGAAATGGGGACGCCTTTGGGGAACTTGGTTGTGCCGCCGGTATAAAGGACCTCCGCTGTGTCGGTCTCGTCCTTTTTTATGGGAGGAGGTTGGGAATGCCGATTAGGCGCATATACCATTTTCTTAAAAGAAAGGGTGGTCTCGTCCTTTGAAATCTTTCCTTTCGGCACCTTGTCAAAGGCCCAGCCAAACAGCCTCTTCCACCATGGCAGGAGATCCGATAGTTTGGTCACAATGGCCTTTTTTAGCCCTGTTTCCGTGAATGCCTGTTTGACATACCCATAGTTTGCATCAGAGCAGATGACATATTTTGCTCCACTGTCGTTTGCAATATACTGGAGATCATGGGCCGTATAGATCGGCGTGATGGGAACGGCCTCAGCCCCTGCCCTCTGAATACCCAGCCAGGCAATAACCCACTGGACACTATTGGGGATATACATGATCACCCTATCCCTTTCCTGAATACCCTCATCCCTTAGAGAGGATGCGAAATTCTCAGCGAGCTTAAGTATCGTGTTGTAACTGAAGCGTGTGCCCAGATAGACGATGGCGGTATTGTTGCCAAATTTTGTCGCTGCTGCGGAAAAGGCGTTGTATATGTTATTAAAATTGTTCAAGTGTGAAAGACCTGCTATAGATTATGAGTTATAAGATAAATTTTTTGCCATGTGCGGTTAAATCTATAAAACTCTTTGTAGGATGGGTTGAGTCCCGCGGAACGCGGGATGGGTTTCGCTGTTTTAATATGATTTTACTTGCTTTCCATGATATTCATAATATATGGAATTAGCGAAACCCATTGGACTAAAACTATTTAACCCACCCTACAAGATTATAAATTTCAGAAAGTTATATCAAACCGCACGGATCGTAAAATTTTAAGATATCTCCAAGTTTCAGTTGTACTATACCCCAAAATACGCTGCTTTTATCTCCGGATTATCCATGAGTTCCTGACCTGTACCGGTTAGCGTCAACATCCCATTTTCAAGAACATAGCCATAATCTATCATTGGCAAAACTGGTCGGGCGAACTGTTCGCTCAAAAGAACAGTAATACCAGAATCATTCCTGAGGCCCTTGACTGCTTCAACTAACAAATTCTGCATCATTGGACTGAGACCCAAAAGGGGTTCGTCCAGCAACAGCAGTGTTGGCCTTGCAACCAGGGCCATGCCGACAGCCAACATTTGCTGTTCCCCGCCGCTCAAAAAACCCGCCTTTCTGGATTTTAAATCCACGAGTGCAGGAAACAGATTAAAAACATAGTCAATCATTTCCCGAACATGGGGGGTTTTTTTCAGGTAGCCTGCAATCTTGAGGTTTTCAAGCACGTTGCTTTCAGGGAAAATGGGATGCCTCTCGCGACACAGAACAATTCCTTTTTTTACTCTGTCATTCGGCTTGGTCTCTGTGATATCTTCTCCATTAAAAATTATTTTGCCATAGACGGTAATCCTTTCGCCGCCTCTTCGTTTTTCCTTGATTCGCATGTCAATAATTAGACCTGAAAGGGTATTCATCAGTGTTGTTTTACCGGCGCTGTTTGAACCGACGATCCCAACAATCTGGCCTTCCTTCACTTCCATGCTGAAGTCATTGAGGGCTAAGGCATTTTCAAAAAAAACCATTAAGTTCTCTACTGAAAGCATAAATATCTCATTAATTGTGAATTGCTAATTTCTTAATCATGTCTCACTTCCCAGGTAGGCGTTTTTAACAGCTTTGTCCTCCAGAACCTCTTTTCCCGGTCCTTCTGCGATCTTTTTGCCATAATTCAAGACCATAACCCGGTCTGCAATGCGAAACAGTTCCTTGAGGCGGTGCTCGATCATGATGATTGTCTTTCCCTGAAACCTGAGTTTTTCAATAATGGGCACAATGCTTGCAACTTCTGCCAGGCTCAGGCCTGAAAAAAGTTCATCAAGAATAACCAGGTCAGGCCTCAGGGCAATGCTTTTGGCAAGTTCAAGCCTTTTCAGGTAGCCCTGTGGAAGTGAACCGGCCAACTTGTAAGATACATGGGCATCCCGTTCAAACCCCACTTCTTCTAAGAGGTCAAGGGCCACTGCGTCCCGGTCCCCATATTTGCCACCCGCCAGTTTCTTTACCCTGGGAGAATAAAGCGGAACAATCAGATTCTTAAAGGCAGGCAGTTGGTAAAAAGGCCTGACCATCTGAAAGGTCCTTGCAATACCCAGGCTCACGATCTTATGGGGAGCCCATCCTGTGATGTTTTTGCCCCTGTATTCTATTCTTACCGATTTGGGTTTTACAAACCCGGTTACAAGATTTACCAGGGTGGGCTTCCCCGAGCCGTTAGGGCCGATGATCCCTAACAGGTCACATTC
>JAUWMY010000040.1 GCA_030612945.1 Desulfobacteraceae bacterium | reverse complement strand
ACAAAGCCGGTTACAAGATTTACCAGGGTGGTCTTCCCCGAGCCGTTAGGGCCTATGATACCTAACAGTTCACCTTCTTTGAGTTCAAAACTCACGGAGGCTACGGCCATAACGCCGCCGAAGGATTTACTGACACCTGAGACCTTAAGCAGTGGGATTAAATCATTCATTCAATTTCTACCCATCTTTCAAACTGATGATACTTCCTCTGCATATAAGGGAAGATGCCCTCCGGCAATGCTACTATAAAAACAACCAAGAAAAGCCCATAAAAGACAATTCTGAGAGCACCGAGTGCACGAAGGATCTCTGACAAAGGAACCAGGATAAAGGCCCCAAGCAGGGGTCCGGCAAAAGTTCCCATCCCCCCCACTACCGCCGATGCCACCGGCAAAAGTGAGTAATCAAGGGCAAAACCCGGCATACCTGCAAACATATCCACATGAGTTCCGAACGCACCTGCAAAAGAGCCCACCGAGGCCCCCAAAAAAAGGATCTGTGTCTTGTACCAGTAAATATTAATACCAGCGCTCATCACGGACCGATCGTTATCGTTAATGCCCCTTACGACCAGGCCATAGTCAGAATCGATAATTCTTCGGAATCCAAAAAGTGCGATTAAAAGCGCAATCTGAATTACATAGAGTGACATCAATGGGCTGGGAAAAGGGGTAAGACCTGTGAGGCCCTCTGTTCCACCAAGTATACGGGTGGCTTCCACAAGCCTCATAAGCATGAGAGGGAGGACCAGAGTTACCATGGCAAAATAGATTCCCCGTAACCTTAGCACGGGAAGAAGCATGACCGTGCACAAGAGCCCGCCCACAACCGTTGCAACTGGTATTGTGAACAGTGGAGACCAGCCCCAGTAGTAGTTCAGAGCGCCTGCCACATATGAGCCAATGCCGTAAAAAAGGGACTGGCCCAATGAAACCAGCCCTGCTGAAATGAGCAGGTCCCAACTGATGGCAAGGAGCGCATAGACCGCCGTTGAAATGAAGACTTCCTTCCAGTAGGGACTCAAAAAAAGAGAGACACCCAGAAGGCCCACTACCGGGATGGCCCTCGGCACAAGCAGATAAAGCATTTCCCGATAGGAAGACAGGGCAAAGATATCTTCGGAGCGTGCCTTTATGCCGCGGTCTATTCTTTCCTTGCGTCTTTTCATGGAATCAAAAAATGAAAGTTCCTTAAATTCTCTCTTCAAGCTCCTTTTGATGACTGAAGAGTCCCGAGGGTTTAACGACAAGTACCACCGCAATGGCTATCAGGCTGACAAGCATCATCCAGTGTGGTTCCAGGTAATTGGCCGTAAATGTCTGTGCATACCCGATCAATACACTGGCAACCAGAACTCCGACCGTGCTACCCAGCCCACCCACAATACATACCGCCAGGGCATTGATCAAAACTTCATAGCCCCCTTCCACAGCAATTGTGCCCAGGGGAAGTATGACAATGGCGGCAATGGCTGCAAGACCCGCTCCAAAGGCCATTGAAAGTGCGCCTATACGATCGGAATCAATGCCAAAGGTAAGCGCTGTCCTCTCATCCTGGGCAATGGCACGAAAGGCCAGCCCAATTTTAGTATGATGCGTAAACAGATACAGGCATAACGTCAATCCTACAGCGATAAGGGCAATGATTAGCCTTTGATAGTCTACATAGACATCCCCAATAGCAACACTGCCGTCAAAGAAGACCGGAAGGGTATACTTGAACCCGACAAAATCGAAATATCGAAACAGCTCCATTATGGCGAGTCCGAGTCCGAAGGTGGCCATGACTTCGGAAAGGGAAAGTCCCTTCACCCTGAGAATAATCAGGTAATACATTGCAAGACCGACACAGGAGGCACACAGAATGGAGATGAGTACGGAGAGCAGATATGGAAGTCCAAGGGAATTCAGGAGAATCCAGGTCAGAAAACCGGAAAAAATATAGATGGCTCCATATGCGAAGTTGGCCACCCCGCTGATACCGAATGTCAGGTTAAAACCCAGTGCAACGAGGGCCAGGATACAGCTATTAATGAAACCGTAAACAAGGGTGCCGAGAAGCATAGAAAATTCCTGTGAAAATCAATTTGTGCCGTGCGTCAAATGTTGATGAACTCGTAAAAAGTCGAAAAACACCATTTTTTGTCATTTCGGCGAAAGCCGGAATCCAGTTTTTTCAATTAGTTGCAGAGTTTCTGGACTCCGGTTTTCACCGGAGTGACGACTTTTTGCGAAACCATCAATGTTAGTTCGCAATAAATCCGGGCTTTATTAAAAAAATCCCCCTCAATCCCCCTTTTCAAAAGGGGGAAGATGTCGGAATGCCCGGACTTATTGAGAACTTACGTGCAAAGCGTCTAAATATAGGGTTTACTTTCTTTTGACTTTAGTTCACTTTAGACACTTTAGTCTCTTTACCAGAGCTATTTTGCAGGTTTTAGCCCTTCAGGAAGCTGAATCTTTCCTTCAGCAACCGATTCAGGATAAACGATGACTCTTTTCCCGGGGGCACGCCATTGAATCATGCATCCCATGGCCATCTCATTTGGGTCTTCGCCATAGACAACCTGATGTCCGTCATTGAACCGGATACGGCCCATGGCTCCCATGCGATCTGTTTTTTCCAGCTCAGCCACAACCTTAGCTCCATCAATGGACCCGGCTCTTTCTATGGCCTCTTTAAGAACATACACCATTTCATATGCAGGGGCCGGAGAATGACCGGCTTCGATGGGTTTTCCGTATTTCTTCTCGTATTTATCAAAAAATTCAACTGACTTGGGTACCTTGGGAACCGGGATATTGCCGATCTCAAAGATGACGTTAAGCGCTCCATCAATCTTTTTGTCAAAAGAATTCCACGCCGCAGGACCTGCCAGAGGTGAGATAAAGCCTGCCACCAGAGCAGGTATCCTCATGGATTTCCATTGCTTGACGAGGATACCGCTCTGGGGCATATCAAAGATGGGCAGGATAACCTGAGCCTTTTTAGCCTTAGCCTTCATCAGGCCTGAAGAAAAATCAGAAGCTCCGGTGGGATATGCCTGTTGCCCCACAACATCCCAACCTGCCTTCTCGAAAAATTTTTGGATCATCAACTTAGCTGTCCCCCTGGCCCAGGCAACATCCTGGTTCATGATAAACACCTTGTTGAACCCGAATTGCTTATTCAGGTAAGCCATGGGTCCAGCAAGGTACTTGACCAGGTAGATCGCATTAAGGCAGGTCCTGAAGGTATACTTATACTTCTCCTCGCCGCTCTTCACCTTTTTCTCCATGCCAGGCGACATGGCAGTTCCGAGAATCATGGGGATCTTATATTGACCGACCACATCCATACAGGCAATGGCACATTCGGACCTGAAAGAGCCAAAAACAATAAAGTTGGCCTTGTCCTTCAAAATTAGCCTTTTGTGGGCTCTGATCACGTCTGCAACCGGCACCCCCGGCTCTGCTCCTCTGGAATCGATTGCTACAACCTTAAAAGGACGCTTGACCCCGCCAACATCGACTCCGCCTTTAGCGTTAATCTCTTCAACTGCCATATTCACACAGGCAAGGCCCTCCTTACCCTCAAGAAACCCAAGGGAGGTGGGCACCCCAAGGATAACCGGTTCAGCCGCACATACATAATGGCCTGGATTTCCCCAAAGAAAAATTACGGACAACATAACACCAATAACCCATACTCTCTTTTTCATCATCATCCCTCCTTTGCTTTAGGCGGCTCCTTATACTTCAAAGGAGTTACCCGGGAAAAAGGTTAAATGGTTTCCTCAACCTACACTAATACTTGCCAAGCACACGCTGCGCAATAATTATTTTTTCTATCTCCTTGGTTCCCTCATATATTTCAAGCACCTTTGCCGCCCTGTAAAACCTTTCAATATCATGATCATTCATATAGCCGTAACCACCGTGGAGCTGAAGCGCCTCATCAACTACTTCAACAGCCGTCCGGGCCGCAAACCATTTTGCCATGGCCACGGTTTTGGTATCAATCTTACCATTGTCCACCATCCAACATGCCTTATGCGTAAGGGTGCGGGCAAGCTCTATCATGGTGGACATCTCAGCCACTTTTAACTGGGTTATCTGAAATGACGCAATTTTCTTTCCGAACTGCTCCCGGTTCCTGGCGTGTTCTACGGCCATATCAAGGGCGCCCTGGGCTAAACCTACACCGTGGGCAGCCACATAGGCACGGGATCGGTCAAAAAATTGCATCAACTGGTAAAAACCCTGCCCTCTTACTCCCAGCAGGTTTTCTTTCGGTACCCTGACATCGGAGAAAAAGACATTAGCCGTATCAGAGGCCCTCAGGCCCATTTTTCCTTCTATCTTGTCCGATTCATACCCGGGCCTGTCTGTTTCAACAACCAGGATACTGTGCCGCCGGGATCTGGATGCCTCTTCTGGCTCTGTCAGGCAGAATACCAGGAGGAAATCAGCCACGCTGCCGTTTCCTATCATGACCTTGTTGCCATTGATCACATATTCATCCCCTTCCAGGACGGCGGTTGTGGCGGCGGCGGCGGTGTCACTCCCGGCATCCGGTTCTGTGATTGCAAACCCCATGATGGCCTTTCCCTGGGTCAAGGAAGGCAAATACTTGTTTTTCTGTTCTTCTGTTCCAAATAAAAGAAATTCCTCAGCCCCAAAACTAACCGAGCAGAGTCCCTGGCCAATGCCGGGATCCACCTTCCAGAATTCTTCCAGAATCAGGGCATGCTCTAAGAAACCCAGCCCGGCACCGCCGTATTCTTCATCAATGAAAACCCCGATAAAACCCAGATCACCGGCCTTTTCCAATAGGGAGCGGGGGAACTCCTCGTTGAGATCGCAATCTCTCGCTATCTCCCTGAATTCCCCCACCGCAAATTCACGGGCCGCTTTTTGAATGTCCTGTTGTTCCTTGGAGAGCTCAAAATCCATGTATATTACAAGGACCTCCCTTTATTGTCCCTAACATATGAAAAAAGAACATCGTGTGTCAAGGGGGGAAGGGTGCTTGTGTGAGGGCTGCTTGACTTGGAAAGCCCTCTTGAGTAATGTCATAAACAAGCAATAAAATAGCGAAAGCGATTTTATACATGGAAGAGAAAATAAAAGCTCTCAGAGATGCTCTGAAAAAGGCCGATCAGGTGGCGGTGTTGACCGGCGCCGGAATTTCGGCGGAAAGTGGTGTCCCTACTTTTAGAGGAGATGAGGGCATTTGGAAAAGCTACCGGGCAACAGATCTTGCCACACCAGAGGCCTTTGCCAGGGACCCTGAGTTGGTCTGGAGGTTCTATAATTGGCGCCGGGAACTCATAAGTAAGGTCACTTATAACCTGGCCCATAAGGCCCTGGTTGAACTTAAGGGCCTCGTTCCCGGTTTTACACTGATAACCCAGAATGTAGACGGGCTCCATCTACTGTCCGGGAGTCAAAATCTCCTTGAAATACATGGCAATCTCTGGAAGGTTCGTTGCACTAAGTGCCAGAAGATCACCCTGGATCGTTCCCCGGATCTCCGCACATCACCGAAATGCAAATTCTGCGGTGGTCTGTTGCGGCCGCACGTGGTGTGGTTCGGTGAGGCCCTTGACCCGGCCATCCTTAACAAGTCCGTGGATGCCTCCAGGACGAGCCAGGTCATGCTGGTCATTGGTACATCAGCCGTGGTCCAGCCTGCCGCATCCCTGGCACTTGAAGCAAAATCTGGTGGTGCGGTTGTGGCTGAAATCAATCTGGAAAGCACGCCGCATTCACACTTCATGGACTTCTCCCTTCTCGGGAAAGCAGGAGAGATTGTTCCCAAACTTGTGGAGGCCTGGGGATGAAGACTTCAGGCATTATTACCTTGACTACCGATTTTGGCCTCAGGGACCCTTATGTAGGGGTTATGAAGGGGGTGATCCTTTCCATCAATCCAGATGCCCGGGTAATCGATATCCGCCACCAGTTAAAGGCGGGGTTCATCTCCCAGGCCGCAACATTGGTCCAGGAAGCCTATCCTTTTTTTCCGGATGGGACTGTCCACGTAGCAGTTGTTGACCCGGGAGTGGGGGGCGACAGACGACCGATACTAATCAAAACACAAAACCATCTTTTTGTGGGTCCGGACAATGGCATCTTCTGGCCTGTCATCAGATCCCATCAACAGACAGAAATTATCCATCTCACTGAAAGCAGATACTTTCTCCCTCATGTGAGCCACACCTTTCACGGACGGGATGTCTTTGCGCCTGTGGCAGCCCACCTTTCCAGGGGGGTAGATCCGTTGGAGATGGGTCCTATTATAAAAGACCCCGTGCCGTTTGATTTTCCGGCACCGCAACGAAGAGGGGATATGCTTTTAGGGCAGGTGATGCGCGTGGACCGCTTTGGAAATCTTATCACCAATATTCAGCGAAAGCAATTTGTGCGATTTTTGGGGTCGGGGCGCCCGGTTATAAAGGCTGGCAAGCTGGCTGTTGAGGGCTTGTCAAAAACGTATGGTGAAGCCCTGGCCGGAGAGGCAGTGGCCCTTATCGGTAGCTCCGATTGTCTTGAAATAGCGGTCAATCTGGGGCGGGCCTGTGATGTTACAGGCATGGATTCGGAAGATATTATCGGGATGGAGATTGAAGTGAGCAGGGTCTATTAGGAATCAGGTGCGCTCTTTGCCAATGATTCGAGGTACTCTTCCCACTCAATGGGCAAAAGGTATTTTTTTTTACTATTGCATTCCTTGCAGGCAGGGACGATATTTCCCTTTTTGCTTTTCCCGCCCCGGCTCAAAGGAACCACGTGGTCCATGGTCAATTGTTCACGTCCTACCTGGCGACGGCAGTAATGGCAAACCCCTTTCTGGATCTTGTTGCTCCACCAGTGTGTACGTCTCAGGGTTCGGGCCTTCTCCTTTTCCCGCCTTACCTCATTTTCGCTGACTGTTTCCATCTCAAAGGGCAGACTTGATAAGTGGTTTAACGTGCTCATTGATTTCCTTTTCGGCGCTTAGAATCCTTAATTTTAGTCATAGCCAATCTCGCGGGAAAAGTCACGTATGATATTATTATTTTAGTTTTTTTGTCTCCCTTAATTAATGCAGACCCGCCTCACTTCAGCGAGATCAGTTACCCCCTGGAGGACTTTCAGCGTACCATCCTGCTTCAGGGTTGTCATACCCTCCTCTATGGCCTGTTCAAAAAGTTCCTCTGTCGGCGCCCGGCCTTTGATCATCTTTTTTATTTTTGCAGTCCCCTCCATCATTTCATGGATACCAAGTCTGCCCTTATAGCCTGTTCCAGAACATATATCACACCCGGCAGCCTGATAGAGGGCCAGATCGGGTGAATATTTTATCCCGGTGGCAGCAAAATGTTCTTTGCCGTAGAAATCTACGATCTCCTCGAATTCTTCCTCTGATGGGTGATATTCCTTCCGGCATTTTGTACATAGTCTCCTCACAAGTCTCTGGGCGAGAACACCGAGAAGTGCATCGGCAAAATTGAGGGGATTGAGCCCCATGTCCAATAATCGCGTCACGGTCTCTGGCGCACTGTTGGTATGCAGGGTTGACAAAACCAGGTGGCCCGTGAGAGATGCCTCAACACCGATAGAAGCTGTCTCCTCATCACGCATCTCACCGATCATTATAACATCCGGATCTGCCCTCAAAAAGGCGCGCATGATCCTGGCGAAGTTGAGCCCGATCCTTGGTTTTGCCTCCACCTGTCTCAGGCCGGCCTGTGTGATCTCCACAGGGTCTTCTGCTGTCCATATTTTGATGCTGGGTTTATTGATATGGCCGAGTGCCGCATGAAGTGTAGTAGTCTTGCCTGAACCGGTTGGCCCCACCACCGGTATGAGACCGTAGGGCTTTGCAATAATCTTTTTCATGATTTTGAGATTTCTATCACTCAACGCCATATCATCCAGCTTCATTGCGCCGGCCGACGCCAGGATCCTTAAGACAGCATCCTCAAAACCGCCTGCAGTGGGGAGCGTGGCAACTCGAAGTTCAAATGTACGTATGCCTTTACGCTTGAACCTGATTTTTCCGTCCTGGGGGAGGCGTCTTTCAGCAATGTCGAGATTCGCCATGATCTTGACCCTTGAAAGGACTCCCCTGGCCATGGCATTGGGGATAGTGATATAATTCTGGCACACGCCGTCTATACGAAAGCGTATGCCTGTGGACTTGGTTACTGGCGATGGTTCGATGTGTATATCCGAGGCATTTTTTCGATATGCAGTGATCAGAACCTGGTCCACCAGTTTCACCACCTTGCCAGAGCTCTCGTCGAGACCATCATCGGCCTCTTCTGCTTCCTCCTCTTCTTCAAAGGAAATATCCGGCATCAGATCGTAATCCTCGAACGTATCTTCGCCGGGACTGGTTTCATCGCCTCTTTTGTTATCAAAGAAAAGTTTAATAAATGCCTCAATATCCTCTCTGATCGAAACGGAAAAATGGATCTTTTTTGACTTAACCAGGGCTCTGATGTGGTCGGTTCTGCTGAGATCCCTGGGGTCATCAATAAGGATTTCAACACCGTCCTTTCCCCAGCTCATGGGGACCCATAGCTGGTGCATGAGGAAGGGTTTCTTTAAACTGCTTATGAGTTCTACCGGCGCGGGAACTTCGGGATCATAATTTCTGAATTTGCAACCATAGTAAAGTGAAAGGGATTTACCCAGCTCATCTTTGTCGATTTTGAAAAGTTCAAGCAGGGCAAATTCCACGCTTTTTTTCCTTTTTCTCGACTGGGCAAGGGCCTGTTGAAGCTGATCCGTTGTCACCATGCCTTTGTTGAGGAGGTATTCATATTTAGAACCGGAAGAGAGGCTGGATACTATCGAATCCAGTCGTTTTTTGATCTCCATATCTTTCGGGTTAATTTCTGCAGCGGACTTATAAAGGTCAAGGGCTACATCCTTGTGATTTCTCTTCTCCATTTCCATGCCCAGATCCACTTTGATCTGGGCCACTGCCTTACTATCGAGTTTGTGCTCGCTTAATATGTTTTCAACTTTTCCGACAACTTTTGAAGGGGAATGAATTCTAAGGAGGCATCCTCCAATTTCCGGGATGATCTTTTCCGGGGGGTAGTCCATGCCAAATAGTTTCTCATACTCAGAAATAGCTTCTGCAAAGAGCCCCAGCTCTTTAAAGGCAGAGGCGCTATCAAGAATAGCCGGGGCACTTGTGTCGCTGGTAAGGGTCTTTTTGAAATTGGAAATATCTGTGGCGGAAAGATTTCGGGCATCAATCTCATCTTGTTCGGCAATCTCTTTTTTCAGTAAACTAATCTTGCCCCTGATTTCCTCCCTGGCAGTGGTGTCCTGTTCCGGAATGTCTGAGAGGACCTGATCATAAACACCGAGGGATTCCGTAAGCAGCCCCATTGAATAGTAAACCTCTGCCTCTTTTATTTTGGAATCTATGTCTATTTCCATGTTAGCCTGTGCATTGGTCATTTTTTGATTACCTCGGCCGGAATTTGTTATCTACATTGCGCATAGCTCAATCAGGACATCGGGAACGGTTATCTCAAGGAGGCTATTTCTTCTTGAAAATACTCTTTCCCTTTTTGGATATTTTCATCCGCTTTAGAGCGGGTAACAGCATATCGCAGTTGAGTCTCACCATTGCAGTGGGAACAAAAATTCCCATCAATATAATCAGATAGCCAATCTCTGTTTTTCTGATATAGAACTTGCTCTTTTCAAAAATCAGGTCCGCCTCCCTGACACCATTTAGGGAACGGATAAAAAGCCCCCACCAGCCTTTATTTTCGGGTTCTTCAGACAGAGGAGATAAAAACAGTTTATAAATCAGTTCTCCCTTAAAGGAAAACAGCATTATCCCGTCAATATCCTCCATGTTCAGTATGTCATTAAATAGCTTCTTCATTTCCCACTCTTAAACTGACTGTTTGACAAAGGTTGTACCCTAATTGAGTGATGCTTGATTAGGTGGTATTGGGTGTTGGTTATCAAGAAATGATCAACAGGACACCGGTTTACTCGCTTAAGATAGTAATAATTCTGTCCCGTGGGCATTTGGAGTTAACCAAAAGTACGGAGGTTTTGTATCCTGGTACCAGGATGAGATCGTTCGGCTCGCTCCGATCAAGATAGACAAGCTTCAGCTTTCCTGCGCCAAAGAATGCGCCCATCCTTGATATTTGCGCCATAAAACCGTCCCATGAATTGTCCTGGTATATATCCTCCAATCCGCACCTTTCGCCGACTTCCTCTTTCAGTCTGGTTTGAATACTAATTAAGGGGTCCGACGTTTCAGGTTCCAATTCTTCAGACAGTTCCTCGATTTCCTCTATCTCTTCCTCAACAACTTCCGGTTCTTCTGCCTCGCCGGCTTCATCCTTTAAGCGCATTGCCTCAAGGAGAATAGCATTAATGTCCCGGTGGACCTTCTGTTCTTTCTGACGGCATTCATTCTGGATGGAAAGGTTGACCTCATCCCACGAGAAAATCTTATATGCCGCTGCCTCCCCTTTTAGATCGGCAGTTCTGGCATCAAACAGTTCACCATCGCAGAAAAAGAGCACTCCCTGTTTGCCTGATGTTTTGTCAAACAACCGGATGGTGCAGGTCTTCTGTTCCATTTCTATCAGTTGTAAGAACATTCCTGATGAAACACTGTGTAAAGTCCCACCCTCCGATTCTTTTCTCAGAGTCGCCAATACTTTCTTGGCCAGATCGTCTATCATAAAAGGTTTTTCAACATACCCGACGGCGCCTCCTTCTTGGGCCAGCCTTTCCATTTCGGGTGTGCTGTACCCGGTCATGATGATTACCGGTATGTCCGGGTATTGTTCCATGATCTTAGACAGCAGGGCAAAGCCATCCATCCGCGGCATTCTCAGGTCAGTGATCACGAGTGAGATGGTCTCCTTCCCAAGCTTTTCTGTAGCGACCAGACCATCCCCTGCCATCAATACAGAAAAGGTCGCATTGTATTTCTCAAATCCTTCCTTAAGGGAGAGCAACATCTCCTGATCATCGTCAACAATCAGCACCTTTTTTATCATTTAATCTCCTCGCCAAGCTCAGCTCGTGAGGCTTTATCGATATCCACTATCTTTATTCCAGCAACATAATCCATAGCCCTATATTTTTTAATGCCTCCTATTTTCTTTACAATGGAATTTAATTTCTGGATTTGATCGTACACTTTCACTATTTTTTGATGATTACGGTCATCAGAGTGCAAGTCTGATAACACTTCACTTAGTAAATTATTAATTATTGTAAGAGGCTGATTAAGACTGTGTGCCACACCTCCAGCCATCTCCAGAACCCCTTGAAGCTTTTCCTTGGTCGATCGCTCTTTATTTTCGGTTTTTTCCGTTATATCCCGTACGAATCCGTCTAAGAACACCACTATACCGTCATCATCAAAAACTGCCCTGGCCGTTACCGCGCACCATATTGGGGCGCCATCATTTTTCTTGAAGGGGAGAGAGAGCTCTTCAACATATCCCTGCTCCAAGACTGCCTTTATCAAGGCGCCCCTATCCTGTCTAACATGATATAGATTGACTTCCGGGTAACCGATCAAATCACCTACAGAATCGAATCCGAAGGTGCTGGCAAAGGCCCTATTTACAAAGATAAGTCTGCCTTCCAACGTTGATCGGTAAATCCCCACCGGAAAGCTATCAAGGAAGACTGCATGCCATCTTGGCGATTAATCGATAGCGATGTGAGGGGAA
>JAUWMY010000148.1 GCA_030612945.1 Desulfobacteraceae bacterium | reverse complement strand
AATGGCGGGCAGGTTTGTGGGGATGTGGAAGCGGTCGGTTTTCCCGTACAAAACGTTTACAAAATGACGTATGGTGATGAGAATCCAACCCTTGAACCTTTGAACCTTTGAACCCGTGAACGGTTACCTGTATTTATCTCTTTGTCAAATGATAGCTTGCAGTAGGGATAATACTATCCGCAATTTCTCTTCTCAGGTCAATACAATTTATCGGTGTATAGCGAGCAAATTTTTTTAGCGCCATCAACTGGGTCTTGAGCTCTTCTCCTTCAGATATGGCTCCAAAAATCTGTCTTGCCAGCAGGTCTATCTTGGGGAATACATCGTTTATGTAGACGCGCGTGGCAGCAATATGTATTTCTGATTTTTCCTTACCATCCTTTTGGATTTTTTTCAAGGTCCTTAAGAGGACGCTTTCCATTGCAAAAATCTGAATTACAATATCGGCTATCAAGGCAACTAGCTCCTGCTGACCTGCGAGTTTTTCCATGTACTTTTGGGTCGCAGCTCCAGCGGCAATAAGCCCTATTTTCTTAGTCATGCTCACCATTCTACGCTCATTTTCAAGGACCTCTTTTTCCTCGCCCATCTGGGGTCTTAAACTAAGAAGTTCGCCTGTCACCTTTTTGATGGCCTCAACAAGGGGAAGTTCTCCTTTCTTGGCGGCTTTCATCATCATATCTACTATCAAGAGCCTGTTGATCTCGTTTGTTCCCTCCCATATCCGGTTGATTCTTGAATCCCTGTAGGCACTTTCAACAAGATTGTCCTGGATATAACCATAACCTCCCATAATCTGCACACATTCATCCACAATATAATCCAGCATCTCTGAACCAAAGACTTTGTTAATAGAACACTCCAGGGCATATTTTCTAAGAGCTTCTCCGGTTTTCTCCCCCGCTTCCTCACTGGAAGGATCAATTCCCTCGACGGTCATATCCAAAAGCCCGGCACTGCGATAGACCATGCTCTCATTAACATACGTCTTGATCACCATTTCGGCGATTTTGTGTTTTATTAAGCCGAACTCGCAGATTGGTCTTCCAAACTGGACTCTGCCTTTAGCATATTTCACGCCTTCGGAAATCAGTAGTTTAGCCGAACCAACAGCAAGCGGACTAATTTTGTAGCGGCCAATGCTTAAAGTATTAAGGGCAACAATATGGCCCCGGCCTACCTCTCCCAACACATTTTCCACTGGCACCTTGACGTCTTGAAATATTACAGCACGGGTTGAAGTGCCATGGACTCCCATTTTTTTCTCTTCCTCGTCAAGGGAAATGCCATCCCAGTTTCTCTCTACAATAAAGCTTGAGAATTTTTCTCCATCAACCTGAGCAAATGTAATAAAGAGATCAGCAAAGCCGGCATTAGTAATAAACTGTTTTTGGCCATTTACAGTATAATATTTGCCATCTTCTGATAGAACAGCCGTTGTGTCTGAAGTCAAGGCGTCAGTACCGTGCCCGGGTTCTGTAAGTGCAAATGCTCCTACCATCTCTCCAGATGCCAGCTTTGGGACATATTTTTTCTTTTGTTCCGGTGTTCCAAAAAGTGCAATAGGCAGACTCCCTATACCAGTATGAGCCCCATATGCCACCGCGAAACTTGTTATTCCCTGGCTGATCCACTCGGTAACCAGACTTGAGCTTACCTTGTCCAGTTCTGACCCTCCATAAATCTCAGGCATATCAGCACCAAGGAAGCCCAGATCTCCAGCCTTTTTTAACAGGCTCCTTACCAATTCAGGGTTTAGTTCCACCAGGTCATCACTTTTGGCTGCAATTTCACCTATGCCAAATTCTTCAGCAGATTTTGCGATCATTTGCTGTTCTTTATTAAAATCCTCAGGTGTAAAAATTTCTTCTGGTAATGCATCGACAACCAAAAACTCCCCACCTTTAAAAAGCTTTTCTCCAGCCATTTTTTCACTCCTTTTTCGATTTTCGATTAATGATTTTTTTCAATTGGCAATAGTCAATAATCAATCGTAAATCCGTTAGTAGTCCTCTATTTCAAAGATGCCTGCTGCACCCATCCCAAAGCCGATACACATGGACACCAGACCCCAACGAAGTTTTCTCTCCTGCATTTCATATATCAGTTGTGTGGTCAGTTTGGCGCCAGTACAGCCCAGGGGATGGCCCAGTGCAACAGCCCCTCCGTTCACGTTGGTTATCTCTTCATTTATCCCCAGTTCCTTGATACAGTAAATGGCCTGGGCTGCAAAGGCCTCGTTGAGTTCAATCAACTCCATCTGATCAAGGTTCATGCCGGCGATCTTGAGTACCTTGGGAATAGCCACAGATGGACCCACACCCATGTATTCCGGCTCACAGCCCTCAACAGCATGGAAACGAAAGGTGGCCATTGGTTTCAGGCCAAGCTCCTTTGCCTTTTCTTTGGACATAAGCACGACCCCTGCTGCCGCATCACTCGTCTGGGATGAGTTACCAGCCGTTACTGTTCCATTTGGTTTAAAGGCCGGGGGAATCTTTGAGATACTCTCCCTGGTAGTTCCGGGACGCATGCCTTCATCAGTGTCGAAAATAAACTCTTCATATTCAAAATGCCCGTTTGGCAGTTGCTTTTGTCGCTTTATAGTCAAAGGGACAATCTGGCTCTTAAATCGACCTGCTCTGATGGCGGCCTCAGCCTTTTGCTGGCTCCTTGCACCGAATTCATCCTGTTCCTCCCTGCCAATACTATAGCGCTCGGCCACGTTTTCGGCAGTCAACCCCATCCCGGTAAATGCGCCCGGCCTCGTGTCTACCAACGCTGGATTGGGATACATCATGCCACCCCCCATTGGTATCTGGCTCATGCTCTCTACACCAGCGGAAATCACAACATCAGCAAATCCGCACATGATCTTTTCAGCCCCAATGGCAATGGCCTGGAGACCAGAAGAACAGAATCTATTTACCGTCATCCCGGGAACCCGATCCGGCCATCCCATGGACATTACCAGAACACGGCCAAGGTTAAGACCCTGAGTAGCCTCTGGGAAGGTGCATCCGATAATCACGTCATCAATAAGCATGGGATCCAGGTCCCCTGCCCTTTTCAGCAAATCCCCCAGCACAGTACATGCCATGTGCTCCGGTCGTGTATCCTTTAAAATTCCGCGAGGGGCCTTTCCGGCTGCCGTTCTACAGGCAGCAACAATCACGGCTTCTTTCATAGTATTTTCCTCCCTACAGAGTTAGTCAAATGGTTTAGTTGTTGAGTTGTTTACGATTTGACTACTCAACCGTTTTCTTAGTTTCTAAGTGGTTTCCCTGTCGTCAACATGTGTTCAATCCTGGCCTGGGTCTTGGGGTCACCGCACAGGCTTAAAAAGGCCTCCCTTTCGAGATCCAGGAGGTACTGCTCACTCACCTTGGTGTTCTCAAGCACATTTCCGCCGCACAGAACATATGCCACCTTGGTACCCACAGTCACATCGTGATCCAGGGCAAAACCCTGTTCATGCATTGTCCACAAGGCAAGCTTCATCATGGCAAAGGTATTCTCTCCAGCAACACGGATCTCTTCAAGGGGCCTAAGTGGTGTATAGCCCTCCAGATTTATTGCCATGACCGTCTTTTTGGCGTCTTCGATCAAATAATCCCGATTGACCGTTAATTTGTCAGTCGGTCTCAGATAGCCTAGTTTGATGGCTTCAGGTCCGGAGGTTGACACCTTTGCCATGGCTATCGTCTCAAAGGCCCTGGCAACAAAGGGCATGAACTCGATCTGCTTCGGGTAAACCCCACCCCTCTGAACCTCGAACAGGTGTTCTGTATTCCGGATAAGCAATTCCTTACATCCACCCCATGATGGGATCACACCAACGCCAACTTCAACTAAGCCCATATATGTCTCAGCAGCAAATCGAACACGATCCGAGGCAAGACAGATTTCACAACCCCCGCCCAGGGCCATCCCGGCTGGCGCAGCGACCACAGGTTTGTCTAAGTACTTGAGCTTCATAAATGCGTCCTGCAATGCCTTGATGGCCCAATCCAAGTCATCCCATTCCTCTTCCTGGGCCAAAAACAGGAGCATAGCCAGGTTTGCGCCAACAGAGAAGTTCGTGCCGTGATTGGCAATCACCAGGCCTTCAAAGTCCCTGCTCACAATATCTGAGGATTGCACGATCATGCTCATAATGTCTTCCCCAATGGCATTCATCTTGGAATGAAATTCCAGGCAGGCTACGCCATCCCCAATGTCTATAAGTGAGGCCCCTGCATTTCCTGCCACTTGCTTTTCCCGGTCCTTGAGGGAAGGCAAAAGAATGATTCCCGGCTTAACAGGGACTTCTTTGTAGTCCTTGGAAGGAATATCATAATAGTATAGTACACCGGCCTCTTTCTTATAAAAGGACTCCTTCCCGCTATCAAGCAGCTCCTGGACCCAGGAAGGGATCTCATATCCCGCCTCCTTCATCTTTGCCACGGACTTACTGACTCCCACAGCATCCCATGTTTCAAACGGGCCCATTTTCCGGCCAAAGCCCCACTTCAAGGCATTATCTATATTCACAATGTCATCGGCAATTTCTGGTATGCGATTGGCCGCGTAGATAAACATTTCGCTTATATGGCCAAAGGTAAATTTCCCGGCAAGGTCTTTTGCATAGTAGAGAGATTTCATCTTTTGAGGTGTGCCTGAAACATTTTTTGCCGCCTCCAAAGAGGCCAGGTTCACCTTTTCCTGGGGACTGTATTCCAGGGTATTGCAATCCAGAGAAAGGATTACCTTTTTCCCTTTGCTATCCTTGGTCTTCTTGTAAAAGCCCTGCTTTGTCTTTTCGCCCAGAAGCTTCTTTTCGACCATCTGGTTGATAAAATCGGGGGGCTTGAACACATCCTTCTTTTCATCGTCGGGGCAGCCTTCATACACATTGTCTGCCACATGAAGCAGCGTATCAAGGCCAACAAGATCCGCTGTCCTGAAAGAAGCACTTTTGGCATTCCCAATCACAGGACCGGTGAGCTTATCCACTGCCTCAACGGTCAAACCCATTTCCACCATGGCATTGATAACGCTAAACATATTATAGGTCCCGATCCGGTTGGCAACAAAGTTGGACGTATCCTTGGCATGGACAACGCCCTTTCCCAGCGCCTTCTCACATATATCTGCCAGGGTCTCAATCACTTCAGGGAGTGTGTCAGGATTCGGTACGATCTCCAGGAGCTTCATATATCTCGGGGGATTGAAAAAATGGGTAATGGCAAAGTGCTTTCGGAAATTTTCTGTCCGATCCTCACACATGGCCTTTGCTGAAATACCGGATGTGTTTGAGGTGACAATGGTCCCGGGCTTTAAAACCGTTTCTATCTTTTCAAACACACTCTTTTTGATATCCAGCCTTTCAACTACCACCTCGATAATCCAATCAACATCACTTAGCCACTCCAGGTTATCCTCAAGATTGCCTATGGTCATCAACTTGGCATTTTCCGGTACGTAGAACGACGCCGGCCTTGATTTCAGCGCGATATTTAATCCGTTCTGGCCGAATTTATCCCTGAATGCCTTGCTTTCCTTGGTAAGCCCCTTCTTCTTATCGTCGTCTGTCAGTTCAGGGGGGACGATATCGAGAAGAAACGTCTCGATACCCACATTGGCCAACTGGGCAGCAATGGTCGCTCCCATCACACCAGCCCCAATCACACCGGCCTTTTTTATCTTTTTTTCCATATGGAGACCTCCTTGATCAATTCAGTCCTACACTCTTCACCATCTCATAAGCGGTTGCAAAGAAAAAATGAATGAACTATCATTCATTTTTTTGAGAGTAACATGACCAATTTATGGTGTCAACACCTTTTTTTGTGTTTTTTTGTAGGCGTTCAGGGGTTCAAGGGTTTCCCGCTTACAGCGGGATTCAAAGGTTCCATTTTCGTCCCTGGACTGCATTTGGGAAGCGTATTTACGAGAAAAACGTCAACTTCGTCAGGCCTAATCAAAAATTTGGAGCCAAATGGGCAATTATTTGGGAAAATGAGTGTTTTTAACGAGGACTTCGGGTCTTTATCGCTTCGCTCCTTCATTTTTATGATAGTTCTTTTATAATGGAAAGAATGTATCTTCTCAATAACTCGGGGATACAACCCTTACGGCCCGCCCTCCCCGTCCCGAGACCGTGACGGGATCGGGAGGTGCGACTTGCACGGCACAGGGTATTTACGTTGCAAAGCTTTGGAGGTCCAGATCATAAAACTACCCTCGGAAAGTCAGGTCTGGGCCAGGGGTAAACTCCAGGTTAGGAATTTAGGCGTGAGCCTTTTATGATGCCCCAGCATATTGAGCAGTTACAAATTTGAGAAGTAACATTATTGAAAGGAGGTACTTGATTTTATGGAATATTCGATCAGCCCGGACGGCGAGAAATTCAAAATACCCGAAGAAGAGGATTACGCACGAGAATACGAGAGGCTTGAGAAGCTGGTAACGGCCCGCAGAGGAGAGGGCTTCGAAATTGTGGTGGTCATGGGCCTGGGTTTTGTGGGAGCTGTGATGGCCGGTGTGGTGGCAGATTCTGTGGACAAAAAGACAGGTAAGTCTGCTAAATATGTGATCGGCATGCAGAGGCCGAGTACCCGAAG
>JAUWMY010000559.1 GCA_030612945.1 Desulfobacteraceae bacterium | reverse complement strand
TTCCGTTCTTTGCCACTGAAGCGGTTCCCATATAGATGTTATCCGCTATGGACTTCTTATCAATGGCATAGTTGATTGCCTGTCTTACTTCCTTCTTGGTAAGGGGCTCAAAATATCCGGGAGTTTTAACCCAGGGCTCATCCGAATCGCGTACGCCGTTTGCGTTGGCATCTTTGTATCCATAGCCGGTATTCATAGCCATATATCCAACATTCATTCCCGGTTCTGTCAGGAGTTTCAAGTCCTGATTGGCTCTTATTCTGTCAAAATGAGCCGGATCCGGATACTCTATTCCCTGCACCTCGCCCACCTCTAAAGCCATAAGTCTTGCCGAAGCATCGGGGATGACCTTGAATATCAGTCTGTCCAGTTGAGGCCTTTCACGCCAATAATTATTATTAGCTTCCAGGGCAATGTGGTCATCCTTCACCCATTCAACGAACTTGAAGGGACCTGTTCCTACGGGATGTTTAAAAGCATCCTCACCCCATTTCTCCGCATTACTGGGACTGACAACATTAACGGTGAACATAGCCAGGCTGGTCATTATTGAGGCGTTTATTCTTTTTAGAACCAGTCTCACTGCATAGTCATCAATCTTTACCATTTTATCTACATCGCTGAACATATACCCCCAATACACCCATTCGCCATATTCGTGGTAGGGATGAGTCGTATCATACTGTCTGGCAAAGGAAAAAACGACTGCATCTGCGTTGAAATTTGTCCCATCCTGGAATTTAACCCCGCGTCGTAATTTGAAGGTAATTTCCTTTCCGTCCTCAGATGTTTCCCATGAGGTAGCTAAACAGGGTTGTATCTCTGTGGAGCCTGATTCATATTCAACCAGGCCTTCGAAAATATTGTCCATTCTCTGGATAGATTCTCCATCGGTTACATCGGCAGGGTCCAATCTAACTGCATCTCCGGAGCTGCCAAAGACCAATGTTCCCCCAGCCAGGGCCAGTGAACTAGCAAGGGCAATGCTGCACACCAGGCTGGTCGCTACCAGTAAGCTTTTCCATACTTTTCTTTTCATTATTTTTTTTCCTCTCAGTACCTTTTTTTTGGATTGTAGGCTCTTTAGCCGGATTTCAGACTCTTTTCTCACCTCCTGTTTTTGATATTTGAGTTCAAATCAACAAATTTTCATACGTTCCAGGGCGGCATTTTTAAGTTATCATTGATAAATGAGTTTGTCAATTATCAATGGTGTTTTGTTGCTCTGCTTAACCAGTTTTTACTAAGATGTATATCCTGGGGATTAGTACACTTGTGTTTTGCCCAATCCTGGCATATTTCCTTCTTCTATATGTTCTTTTGCTGATTTCCGGGAATTCCCGAAAAAAGAAGCTCAAAAAGCGCCCTGTTTACCTTCGTCACGCAGCTAATAATACTATGGAGCCTGATTATTAAAGATTACTTCAGGTAATCCGATTGAAGAGAGTTTTGCTCCAGGACTTGTTTTGAAATGGTAACGGTTAGTGACCCAACTGCACCCGGTGCCACCTGGTACTTTTGGAAATAGAGAATCAGGTTGTGGCTGTCAAAATTGAAATTCTTGAAATTGTCAAAAACAGGCG
>JAUWMY010000512.1 GCA_030612945.1 Desulfobacteraceae bacterium | reverse complement strand
TTCTCTGATAAACATGACTTAATGCAAATAGCACAGGTCCTTGCATTTGTCAAGCAGAAAAATAACTTATGGGGCACTACATTTGTACTGGAATAACTCACACCTAATAATTTCAATGGGTTAGAGGCAACCACCGGATAAAAATAGCCGATTTTTTTTGTTTCTCGCAATTATCGTGGTAAACTTGGGCTAGGTGCAGGTCTGCAACGTTAGGGTATATTTGGCTTGATCAAATGTTTTATACGTGTAAACATGCCGGATTAATAACACAACAAATGAAAGGGATGGATAGATATGAAGATAGCGCAATTCTATTATAAAAATCGTGTTCACCTGGGAGTCATTGAGGCCAATGGCATTGCAGTTATTGATTTTGATGGAGATATGGTCGATTTCATTAAGTGTGGGGAGCCACCAGAGATTAGCAGCAAGACCATCTCTCTTGAAGAGGTAAAATGGGCAGCACCGGTGTCCAGGCCGTCCAAGATCATTGGCCTTGGTCTAAACTACAAAGACCATGCCGAGGAGAGCAAAGGAAAAATCCCTGAAGTCCCCCTGATTTTCGCAAAATTCCCCAACAGTTTAAATGCCCATAACGAACCGATTACCTGGGACGTGACCCTGACCAGAAAGGTGGATTTTGAGGTGGAGCTGGCTGTGATCATTGGCGAAAAAGTGCGCGATTGCCCTGAAAGCGAGGCAATGAAGGCTATATTCGGCTATACTTGCGCCAATGATGTGAGTGCCAGGGACCTTCAATTCGGTGATGGTCAGTGGGTTCGCGGAAAATCCCTTGATACATTTTGTCCCCTTGGACCATGGATTGTGACTGCTGATGAGTTGCCGGACCCGCATTCTTTAAAAATCCGGTGTTGGCTGAACGGCAGACTTATGCAGGATAGTCACACCAGTTTGATGATATTCCGGATTCCGTCGGTAGTAAGTTTCCTGTCACATAATTTTACTTTGCTCCCGGGTGATGTCATTTTAACCGGCACGCCCTCAGGTGTTGGCGTCTTCCGCGATCCTTCCATATATATGAAGGACGGAGATGAAGTGGCGGTGGAGGTAGAGAGGATAGGGCGCCTTGTGAACATCTGCCGGACCAGTTGATGCTGTACCGCCTGAGCAGACACTTATTCTGGCGCTGAAATTTCTTAAGAGGGTTAAGTCAAGGAGGTTCAAGTATGGCAGACAAAAATCGAATCTTGGGGCAAAGAGAGCTTCAGGTGAGGGTCCTGGATGCGGATCTTTGCACTGGTTGTGGTGCTTGTGTGAACCTTTGTCCTTATCAGGCATCATACAACGACAATATAGTCTTTCTCCATTCATGTGATCTCGAGGCTGGTAGATGCTATGCATTTTGCCCTCGGACTCCAACGGATCTCGAGGCCTTACGGAAGACTTTATTTGATGAACGGGATTTAACTCCAGAGATAGGTGCGGTTAAAGAGTTTTATATTGCAAGAGCAACTGATGAACAGGTGCGCAAAAAGGCACAGCATGGAGGGACAGTGACAGCACTCATGGCCCTGGCCATCCAGGAAGGCATTATTGACACGGCTGTCATTACTGAAGGCCAGGAGAATTTTTTGCCTCATGGCGTTATGGCGAAAGATCCTTCTGATATTAAGAAACGGGGGAAGAGTAATTTTGTTATGTCTCCAATGATAGCGGAGTTTAACAGGATTGCCAAGGGAGAGCACAATAAAATTGGTGTAGTAGTAACGCCATGTCAGGCACTTGCTCTTGCAAAGATGCGCCTCAAACCAATTGCCACGGATGCGAACAACATCGATAAGCTGAATTTCGTTATCGGTTTGTTTTGCGGCTGGGCCTTTTCGTGGCGTAAATTCGTGGACCTGTTACGAAAAAAAACAGGTCTTGACACCATTATTGGTATGGATATTCCCCCGAGTAAATATCACGCCATAGAAGTGTATACCAAAAATGGTACCATCGAGATTTCCCTTGATGATGTCACTTCTTGTATTAGAGAGGCATGTCTTTACTGCTTTGACATGACAGCAGAATTCAGTGATATCTCTGTAGGCTCTGCCCGGCTGCCCGAGGGCTGGGAAGTGGCCAGATCCTGGAACCAGGTCATTGTCAGGACACAAATCGGACATGAACTCATGGAGCTTGCCAGAACCAAAGGCCTTCTCGAATTTCGAGATGTCCCTGAAGGTAACCTTGAGAAGCTGAAAAAGGCATCTATGAACAAGAAGAGAATGGCAGTAAAAAATTTGACTGAAAAAAGTGGCAGTTCCGATAACCTCTTGTATCTAAATAGTAATGATCCAGTGTTTCGCGCTTTGTAACTCCTTGGGTTTTTAAGGCGGGATAACCCCGCGTTTCGCGGGGCCCCGACAGCGGGATCTACGCTCCACTCCGACAGGCATGGATTAACATGATAACGA
>JAUWMY010000027.1 GCA_030612945.1 Desulfobacteraceae bacterium | reverse complement strand
GCAAAGCTATAGAGAGGTAAAGGGAATGAGCGAGAAAAAAACCAATCAAATGTCAGGATCAGTCATGGTCGTGGGCGGTGGCATTGCGGGTATGCAATCCGCCCTTGATCTTGCAGACTCCGGTTTCTATGTCTATCTCCTTGAGAAATCATCTGCCATTGGCGGACTTATGTCTCAATTGGACAAGACGTTTCCAACCAATGACTGCGCCATGTGAGTTATCTCACCTAAACTGGTCGAGGTCGGCCGGCACCTGAACATAGAACTACTGACAAACACAGAACTCCTTCAGCTACATGGAAATGTAGGTCATTTCAAGGCCCAAGTATTGCAACAACCCCGTTTTATTGACCTTTCCAAGTGCACCAGTTGTGGCGAGTGTGAAAAGGTCTGTCCCATAGAGCTGGATAACGAATATGACGAGAATCTTTCTACCAGAAAGGCAATCTATAAACTCTATCCCCAGGCCATTCCAGGGGCCTTTGCTATTTCTAAAACAGGCACCGCTCCCTGCAAGGCCACCTGCCCGGCACATGTGAGCATTCAGGGTTACATCGCCCTGATCAACCAGGGCAAATACAGGGAGGCGTTAGAGCTTTTCAAGGATGCGCACCCCTTTCCGGCCATTTGCGGCCGCGTCTGTCACCATCCATGTGAAGGAATCTGCACAAGAGGCGATGCGGACGAACCCATTGCCATTCAGTATCTCCATCGTTTCCTGGCAGACGTGGATTTCTCCGAAGAGACCTGTTTCGTTCCTGAAGTGGCTGAAAAGAGAGAAGAGAAGATCTCTGTGATCGGGGCCGGTCCGGCTGGTCTTTCGGCTGCATATTTCTTAACTAAGGAAGGTTACCAGGTCACCATATTTGAGAAACTACCTGTGGCCGGAGGCATGATGGCTGTAGGCATTCCAGAGTACAGACTTCCCAGGGATATTGTGGCAGCGGAGATTAAAGTCATTGAAGATATGGGGGTGGAGATCAAAACAGGTGTCACCTTTGGAGAAGATATCACCTTTGAAAGTCTCAAAGATGAAGGCTTTCAGGCCTTTTTTCTCGCCACAGGTCTCCACCTGAGCAGGCTGTTGAACGTGGAGGGTGAAGATCTCCCGGGCGTTCTTAAAGGCGTTGATTTCCTGAGGGATACTGCTGTTGGAAATACGACCTCAGTGGGGAAAAAAGTTATCGTTATTGGCGGCGGGAATGTGGCCATCGATGTGGCACTCAGCGCCAAGCGGGTGGGAGCTCAAGATATATCCTTAATCTGTCTTGAAAAAAGAGATGAAATGCCTGCATGGGACTACGAGATTGAGGAGGCACTCGAGGAGAAAATCAGTATTATCAACAGCCTGGGGCCCAATAGGTTCCTGGAGAAGGACGGTCAGGTCGCGGGGATCGAATTCAAACGGTGTACTGACGTGTTTGACGAAAATGGCGCCTTTAATCCCCGGTATGATGAAACAGATCTGACCACCATTGATGCGGACACGATCATCGTCGCCATAGGACAGGCGGCAGATCTCTCCTTTGCGGAAAAAGAGAGCATCCCCGTAAGCCGGAAAGGCGGACTGGAGGCTGACCCTCTTACCCTCGAGACATCTATTCAAGGGGTATTTGCCGGTGGTGATGTCCTTTACGGTCCAAAGTCCGTGGTGGAGGCGGTGGAGTGCGGAAAAGAAGCTGCCAGGAGTATTGCTCGATATCTGAACGGCCTTGATCTGAAAGAGGGGCGGGAAAAAGACTGGTCCTATGAAAAACCTGACATCAATTCTGAGCCGCTCCTCCCCAGGACGCCTGCGAGGAAACGCTCACTTGATGAACGTCATGGAAATTTCAACGAAATCGCCCTCGGGTTCAATGAACAGGAAGCCAAATCCGAAGCGGAACGCTGTCTCGAATGTGGTATCTGCTCCGAATGTTATCAGTGTGTGAAGGCCTGTCTTGCAGAGGCTATCGACCATGAACAGCAGGCGGTCCACCGTGATATCGAGGTGGGTTCGGTGATTCTCTGTCCAGGTAATGATGCATTTGATCCTGCGCCTTATGAAGAATTCTATCACCACAGCAGTCATCCCAATATTCTGACCAGTCTTGAATTTGAACGTATTCTGAGCGCCACCGGCCCAACTTTAGGCCACCTCACCAGGCCCTCTGACGAAAAAGAGCCAAACAAGATTGCATGGCTGCAATGCGTGGGTTCACGGGACTCGGCACACTGCGGAAACGGATATTGCTCCGCCATGTGTTGCATGTATGCTATTAAAGAAGCTGTTATCGCCAAGGATCACAGCAAAGAACTCCTGGATACTGCCATCTTTTTTATGGATATGCGGACGTTCGGAAAAGACTATGAATTATATTACAACCGGGCCAAGGAAGAGCACGGAGTAAGATTTGTCCGGTCCAGAATCCATACCATTGATCCGATCCCCGGCACTGACGACCTCCGAATCGGCTATTCTGATGAAACAGGCGCTATACAAGAGGAAGTCTTTGACATGGTGGTCTTATCGGTTGGAATTCAAATTAGTAAAGGCACCATTGATCTCGCCGAACATCTGGACGTGGCCCTGAACAGCTATAATTTCGCGTCCACACATCCCTTTACCCCTGTAAACACATCCCGAGACGGCATTTATGGTTGCGGTATCTTCCAGGGACCAAAAGACATCCCCGGTTCGGTGACCGAGGCCTCTGCTGCGGCCTGTGCAGCCGGCATGGCATTAAGCGAAGCCCGGGGAACCGATACCAAAACCCTTGAGGTCCCTGACGAATTGGATGTAGCGGACCAGGAACCGAGGATTGGGGTCTTTGTTTGCAACTGTGGCATTAATATCGCCGGCGTTGTTGATGTCCCTGCGGTTGTCGATTATACAGCCACCCTCCCCTACGTAACATTTGTAGATCAAAATCTCTTCACGTGTTCTCAGGACACCCAGGAAAAGATAAAAGAAGTTATTAAGGAAAACAATCTCAACCGCGTCGTGGTGGCATCCTGTTCACCCAGGACCCATGAACCGCTTTTTCAAGAGACCCTTCAGGCGTGCGGCCTAAACAAGTATCTGTTCGAGATGGCCAATATCCGGGATCAAGACTCCTGGGTCCATGGCAATGATCCGGAGGCCGCAACAAAAAAGGCCAAAGACCTGGTACGGATGGCTGTGGCAAGGGCAGGTCTTTTAAAACCCCTTACAGAGAAAAAGATCCCCATTAACAGGCGGGCCTTAGTTATCGGTGGCGGCGTGGCAGGAATGAATGCCGCTGTGGGTCTTGCAGACCAGGGCTTTGAAGTAGTGATTGTGGAAAAAGAGGCCCAATTAGGCGGTCTTGCCAGGGATTTGACGACCACCATAGAGGGTGAGGATATTCAGAGATACCTTCTGGAACTGGTGGATAAAGTAACTAACCACGAAAAAATACAGGTGCTCACGGAATCTCTCATTGTGGGATTCAGCGGAGTCAAGGGAAATTTCACCACAGAGATTATGGTGGGGCCGGGAATGTATGAGCGCAAGATAGACCATGGCGTTGTGATCCTGGCCACCGGAGCAAATGAATATAAACCATCCGAATATCTCTATGGACAGGACTACCGCGTGATGACCCAGATCGAACTGGGAAAACGGCTGGAAATGAAAGGGGCCGATGACCTCAAAAAAGTGGTCATGATCCAGTGCGTGGGATCCAGAAATGAGGAGAACCCCAACTGCTCCCGCATCTGCTGTCAGAGCGCAGTCAAGAATGCCCTTCATATCAAGGAACTGAATCCGGATGCAGATGTGTACATCCTTTACAGGGACGTGCGTATGTATGGCATGCTGGAGGACTACTACACCGAGGCCAGGCAGCAGGGCATCATTTTCTCCCGCTACAGTCAGGATAATCCGCCAAAGGCTGAGGCAACTGATGAGGGCATTATGGTCACTTTCAAAGATCATATCCTTCAGCAAGATCTTGTCATCTCTGCTGACCTTCTAACCCTGAGTGCTGGCATGGTGGCAGAAGACACTTCGGAACTGGCATCCATACTAAAGCTGCCTAGAAATAATGAGGGATATTTTATTGAAGCCCATGTCAAGTTGAGGCCGGTGGATCTGGCCAATGAGGGGATTTTCTTGTGCGGAACCGCACACAGCCCGAAGCTAATATCTGAAGCTATCTCCCAGTCCCTTGCAGCCGCCTCCAGGGCCACTATCTTCCTTTCCCAGTCAGAGATTACTCTCTCTGCTATAACAGCGAAAGTCGATCCGGATCTGTGCACAGCATGCCTTGTCTGTGTTCGGGCCTGCCCCTATGGAGTCCCTCGCATCAACGAGGAAGGCATCAGTGAAATTGATGAAGCTCTGTGTCATGGTTGCGGCATATGCGCTGCCGAATGCCCTGCCAAGGCCATAGAACTGAACTGGTACGAGGATGACCAGATCATGAGTAAAGTGGAAGCATTACTGGAAGGAGTACTATGATGAAGGATTTTGAACCCATAATTATTGCCTTTTGCTGTAATTTCTGAGGATATACGGCCGCGGACCTGGCAGGTTCCATGCGCATTAACTATCCGGGCACCATCAGGATCGTCAGGTTGCCCTGTACCGGAAAGGTGGATATCATTCACATATTACGTGCATTTGAAAAAGGGGCAGACGGCGTTTACGTGGTAGGCTGTCTTGAAGGGGAATGTCGTTTTGAAAACGGCAATCTCCAGGCCCGGAAAAGGGTAGATCAGGCCAAAAAGATTCTTGATACCATAGGAATCGGAGGCGAAAGGGTGTGGATGTATAATCTCTCGTCCAGTGACGGCCCGCGATTTGCTGAGTATGCAGTAGAAATGACTGAAAAGATAAAGGAGTTGGGCCCGAACCCGCTTAAAAAGGCAAAGGAAAAAATGGCAGCATAGCGCGTTGCGCGTTGCGGGTTGCGAGTTCCGGGTTTCATTTCAATTACCTGCTCTCTTAACGCGTAACCCGTAACTCGCAACCCGTAACATGATTTTTAAAACACAACCTGTTAAATGACTTGAGGACTTACCTGTTAGCCAAGAAAGAGAGGTACACCCCATGATTGTTGCAGAGAAAAAGCCGATTGAGGAAATCATTGACTACGTAAAGGATTTCCAAAAACTCCTGATTGCAGGGTGCAATGAGTGTGTGACTGTCTGTGAGGCCGGGGGGAAAAAGGAGGTCGGCATTTTGGCCTCAGCCTTGCGCATGTATTTCATGAATGAAGGAAAGAAGGTGGAGATAGACGAAGTCACACTGGAGCGACAGTGCGATCATGAATACCTGGAGGAAATCCGGGACAGGATTGATCAGTATGACGCTGTCTTATCCCTGGCCTGTGGGGTCGGGGTTCAGTTTATGGCGGAAAAATACTTCAGCACCCCAGTCTTTCCCGGAGTCAACACCTGTTTTATGGGTGCTGCCGAAGAAAGAGGCGTGTGGAGCGAGCGGTGCCAGGGGTGCGGGCAGTGTATCCTGGGAAAAACCGCGGGAATCTGTCCAATTTCCCGGTGCGCCAAAAGGCTTTTAAACGGTCCCTGCGGCGGGTCTACCAAGGGAAAGTGTGAGATAAACAAGGACCTTGACTGTGCCTGGCAGCTAATTATTGATCGGCTCAAAGAGCTGGACAGGTTTGACGAATACGAGCAGATCATGCCCATAAAAGACTGGTCAACAGAACGTGCCGGCGGGCCTAGAAAAGTGGTCAGGGAGGATGTGAGACTATGAGCACGAGGACACCGAGCAAGCTGGAGAAAATTCTCGCGGCAGGACACCTGGCGGTTACATCAGAATGCGGGCCACCGAGAGGAAGTGACCCCGAAGCTATCACCAGGAAAGCGGAAATGATCAAGGATTATGTGGATGCCATCAATATCACGGATAATCAGACGTCAGTGACCCGTCTTTGCAGCCTGGCATCCTGTATCCACTTAAAAAAAATGGGCGTTGAGCCAACGCTTCAGATGGTTACACGGGACAGGAACCGGATTGCTCTCCAGAGCGACATCCTGGGAGCAGCCTCATTTGATATTTACAATATCCTCTGCCTTTCAGGAGACCACCAGATTTTTGGTGACAGTCCCCAGGGCCAGAATGTGTTTGATATTGATTCAATACAACTGATCCAGACCGTAAGGTTAATGAGGGACGAGGGAAAATTTCTGGGAGGAGATGAAATCAAAAGGCCTCCACAGATGTTTGTAGGCGCCGCTGCCAACCCCTTTGCCGATCCTTTTGAGATCCGCGTCCCCCGTTTGGCAAAAAAGATAGCGGCCGGGGTGGAATTCATACAGACCCAGTGCATTTACAACCTTGAAAAATTCGAACTCTGGGTGAAACAGGCCCGTGACAGGGGTCTCCACGAGAAAGTCTACATCCTGGCAGGGGTCACTCCTTTTAAATCTGCTGGCATGGCAAAATATATGAAAAACCGGGTGCCTGGTATGGACGTGCCTGATGAAGTTGTCAAACGCATGAGCGGCGTACCCAAGGAAAAACAGGCCCAAGAAGGAATCGATATCTGCGTTGAAACCATCCAGCGGCTCAAGGAGGTGGAAGGGGTAAAAGGATTTCATATTATGGCAATCGAATGGGAGGAGAAAGTTCCGGAGATTGTAGAACGTGGCGGTCTGTATCCGAGACCGAAAGGGATTGACAATTGACTATTGGCTATTGACAATTGAAAGGCATCAATCGAAAATATGCAGGCAACTACCACCCTAAAAGGGGTGTGGCTTGAATGGTGGCTCTAAAAGGGTCCAAATATGTAAATAAAATACAATTTGAATGACAAAGGTCAAAGCTCAAATTTCAAATGAATGTCAAATGACAAATGCTAAAAAATATTTAACTACATCAGGTTCAAAGTTCAATGGTTCACAGTTCAAGGTTAACTGATGAAAACTGAAACAACCCTGAACCTTGAACTGCGAACCTGACAGCCTGAGTATTTACAGATAAATAACTGATCGTTTTGGAAAACATTTTGACATTGGGGTTTTGGATTTGATTTGACATTTGGATTTTGTAATTGAAACTTTATTCCATAGGGCATCACAAATCAATATCTAACGCGTATAACAGAGCTGGGATTAATTAATCAAAAGATCAAACTTGAGGAGGGTATAATATGGCTAAAAAATACATTTTGGTAGTCGACGATGATCCGGATCTGGTGGAAACCGTTGCCATGATGCTGGAAAGCAGGGGACTTGAGGTGGGCCGTGCCTATGATGGCATCGAGGGCGAAGAATCCATAAAAGAACGCCGTCCGGATCTGGTTATCCTGGATATTATGATGCCGCGCAAGGATGGCTACGTACTCTGTGCTGAGTTAAAGGCAAATGAAGAAACCGCCGATATTCCCGTTGTGTTACTGACAGCCGTAGGGGAAGCGGTTCCCTCTACCACATATACTCATGCTGACGGCATGTCCACCGAGGCGGATGATTATATCGCCAAACCTATTGATACTGATGGTCTGATGGAAGTAGTTAATGGGTTGCTGTGATTTGCTGGTTACATGCGCCATAAGCAGCATCGCAGAGTTGAGCGCTTGATGAAATGAATACTTCGACAAGACTTGGGGGATTTAAAATCCTGAAAGACGTGGTATGGATTTCCCTGATCCAACCCAAGGAAGACTACAGATGCACAGCGGCATTGGCCAGCCTTATGGCCAATGAAAAAATAAACCTCCCATTTTTAACCTGCGGGGATCAGAACCAGGCCTTGGGTCTTAACTTCGTTGTGGACGCCAAGGATGCAAAAAGGACTTCGGGCCTCATTGAAAAAGAATTCGGCAAGACAAACCTGACAACCACAAAAGGCGCTGTCCTGTCTATATTTCCCCACCGGAGTAAACCTGAAAGCATACGAACCTTGCTTGACGTGCTGGGCAAACTTGGAGATCAGCCAATAGCCTTTGCCAATTCTCCTTCAGCCATATCAGCAATTTTAAGCGAAGATGTTATCAGTGAAGCCACTAATGCCCTGTTTGACCCCTTCGAGTTCGGTCCTTACCGGACCCCTGAAGATTGGAAGCTTGCTCAAAAGGGCAAAGAAAAACTCTATAAAGAGGTGGTTGCCTCTTACCAGGAGAAAAAACCCAAGGTCTATGCTCTTGAGTGGCAGGATGGGCAGGCGCTTATCCATGTAAAACTGGACAGCGGACATATCAGCACCATGGGGACTGCCCTCAAAGATTTTGCCCAATTCGGGCTCGTTCTCACTTTCTTTATATCAAGACCTTCAAAAGAGAAAAACAAAGGAAACCTGTTTTTTTGCCTCCCCGAACCAGACAAATATAATTACATCGGTATGGTTCAGAAACTGCTCCCGGAGGCCTCAACCGTTGAGGATACTTCAGTGGCATCATTTTCCATGAACGGGCCTCATTTCGGTGATCGTTATGGAATAATCAACGAACTCCTGAAGTCCCTTGACGAAGCTCAAGTAGGACTTCTCGGTCTGAGCTGTTCCATCCACACCATTAGTGGTGTCCTGCCCGCCGACCAGATTCATCCAGCCATAGAGGCCATCCGGAAGTGCTTTGAGGTTCCCTCAGTTATAAGAAAAGAATCACAATGATAAGATTTCCGTAACTCAGGTCCCCCGCTTCCGCTTCGCTTCAGACGGGATCTTCGACAGGGTTCACGGTTCAAGGGTTCAGGGTTTTGTCTGACAAAAAAAGCAGGATTTGGTAACATCTCAACAAATGCGAGCATTCCGACTGCTTCCCCCTTTTGCAAAGGGGGATTGAGGGGGATTTTCTAATACAGCCCGGGTTTAATTCACTACACTCTCAAATCCGAGGTTTTACTCAACTGCTTTTCTTCATACAAAGCTTCTTGGGCCGCGGCTAAGCGCGCAATAGGCACACGATAAGGAGAACAGCTCACATAATTCATCCCAACCCGATGGCAGAAACCAACAGATTTTGGATCGCCGCCATGTTCGCCGCAAATTCCGATCTTTAAATCGGGTTTGGTCTTGCGTCCTTTTTCTATTGCAATTTTAACAAGCTGCCCGACTCCAGTTTGATCGAGTGTCTGGAACGGGTCTTCAGTCAGGATGCCTTTTTCATAATATTCTTTTAAGAACTTCCCTGCATCATCCCGGCTGAAACCAAAGGTCATTTGCGTTAAATCATTTGTGCCAAAAGAGAAAAATTCAGCTTCTTCGGCAACTTCGTCAGCCGTTAAAGCAGCTCTCGGAATTTCAATCATAGTTCCCACCATATAGTTTACCTTAATGTTCATTTCTTGCTGGACTTGTTCAGCCACGCGTACAACAACTTCCTTTTGATTGGTCAACTCAGCTTTAGTTCCGATAAGGGGAATCATGATTTCAGGATATACTTTTACTCCTTCTTTAGTCAACTGGCAGGCAGCCTCCATAATAGCGCGCGCCTGCATTTCAGTAATTTCCGGGTATGAAATACCCAGACGGCAGCCGCGGTGTCCTAACATCGGATTAAATTCATGCAGAGAATCTACCTTTACTTTTACCTCCGCTGCCGTTATTCCCAATTCCTTAGCCATTTCTTCCTGATTCTGTTCTTCATGAGGCAGGAATTCATGCAGAGGCGGATCTAATGTGCGAACCGTAACGGGCAGGTCGTGCATTGCTTTGAAAATACCGTAAAAATCTTCTCTTTGATAAGGCAGTAATTTATCAAGCGCTTTACGCCGTCCGGCTTCATCATCCGCTAAGATCATCTCACGAACAGCTTTAATGCGGTCCCCTTCGAAAAACATATGCTCTGTACGGCAAAGCCCGATTCCTTCTGCGCCAAAGTTCCGAGCCACATTTGAATCATACGGTGTATCGGCGTTTGTCCGGACATTTAGTTTCCGCACTTCATCGGCCCAGATCATTAGCTCTCCAAAATCGCCGGAAAGTTCGGGATCTATGGTTGGCACCTTACCTTCAATTACCTCGCCTTTTGATCCGTCTAATGAAATCCAATCGCCTTCCTTGTAAACTTTTCTATTAACAGTCATTGTTTTATCTTTATAGCTGACTTGCAATTCTCCGCATCCCGCCACACAGCAGGTGCCCATTCCACGCGCTACTACGGCGGCGTGGGAGGTCATACCTCCGAGGGCGGTTAAAATACCCTCCGCAACATTCATCCCGCCGATATCTTCCGGTGAAGTTTCGATGCGCACTAAAATAGTATTTTCGCCTCTTTCAGCCCATTCTTCCGCATCATCGGCATGGAAAACTATGCGTCCCGTCGCTGCGCCCGGCGAGGCGGGAAGCCCAGTGGTAATTACATTTTTATCAGCTTCCGGATCAAATGTCGGATGAAGCAGTTGATCTAATTGCTCCGGATCAATGCTCATAATAGCCTCTTCTTTGTTGATTAATCCTTCTTTAGCCATTTCGACGGCAATACGGACGGCTGCCGCCGCTGTTCTTTTCCCGCTGCGGGTTTGCAGCATCCATAAACGTCCCTTTTGAATAGTGAACTCAATATCCTGCATGTCGCGGTAGTGTTCTTCAAGCTTTTTATAAATGCCTTCTAATTCTTTATACGCTTCAGGCATAATTTCTTCTAATGTTTTATGTGAAGGATCGCTCTTGGTAGTTTCATTTACCGGCTGCGGAGTTCGGGCGCCAGAGACAACGTCTTCGCCCTGGGCGTTAACCAAATATTCGCCGTAAAATTTATTTTCTCCTGTAGCAGGATCTCTTGTGAAAGCAACGCCGGTAGCGCAGTCATCGCCCATATTGCCAAAGACCATTGCTTGAACATTTACAGCCGTCCCCCAGTCTGGCGGAATCTTATTCAACTTACGATAGGTAAGAGCGCGGGGATTATTCCATGAACCAAAGACAGCGCTGATTGATCCCCATAATTGTTCCCATGGGTCGGTAGGAAATTCAGAACCTGTTCTTTTCTTTATCTCGGTTTTAAACAAAGCAACTAATTCTTTTAAATCATCGGGGGTTAATTCCGTGTCCAGCGTTATGCCCTTTTTTTCTTTAATCTGATCAATCATCACCTCAAAAGGGTCTTCTTCTTTAGATTCAGGTTTCATATCTAAAACAACATCGCCGTACATTTGCACAAACCTGCGGTATGAATCCCAGGCAAAACGTTCATTACCGGATTCTTTAATTATTCCTTTAATAGTGGTTTCATTCAATCCCAGATTCAACACGGTATCCATCATGCCTGGCATAGATGCCGCAGCACCGGAACGCACGGAAACAAGCAAAGGATTTTCGGGATCGCCAAATTTGGCTCCCATTATTTCTTCAACGTGTTTAATTCCGTTTTCTATCTGAATCTTTACTTCATCATGATATTGACCTTTATTTTCAAAAAACTCCGTGCAAACATCAGTGGAAATTGTAAAACCCGCCGGAACAGGCATACCTAAATTTGACATTTCTGCGATATTAGCGCCTTTACCGCCAAGGAGTAACTTCATTGTTGCGCTACCCTCAGCTTTACCAGCTCCGAATGTATAAACATATTTTTTTGACATAAAAAAACCTCCTAATGAGTTTTTATAATTAATCCCTTAAAACACCCAGCAGTAGCGGGATGATCCTAGCTCTGCTATGCGTGTTAGATAGTGATTTGTGATGCCCTATGTAATAAAGCTCAAATGACAAAACCCAAATGACAAATCAAATCCAAAACCCCAATGTCAAAATGTCTTCCAAAACGATCAGTTATTTATCTGTAAATATTCAGGTTGTCAGGTTCACAGTTCAAGGTTCAGGGTTGTTTCAGTTTTCATCAGTTAACCTTGAACCCCTGGCCCAGACCTGGCTTTCCTCTCCCGTTGCGTAGAAACTCCTGGAGTAGAATCCAGTGCGATCGTTTCAAAAATGCATATCAAGCCGCGCCTCCCGATCCCGTCCAGGTCGCGGGACGGGGAGGGCAGGCGTGAACCATTGAACTTCGAACCTGATATAGTTACATATTTTTTAGCATTTGTCATTTGACATTCATTTGAAATTTGGGCTTTGACCTTTGTCATTCAAATTCATTTTATTTACATATTTAGACACTTTTAGGGTCACAATTCAAGCCACCCCTTTTGGGGCTGGTAGCTTGCTTATATCTTATTGCCAATTGATAAGCAGGCAAATATACATTTGTCGAATATTTATGTCAAGCATAACATAAGGCAATTTAGCCCTTGATCCCCCGTATCTTTTTAAAATATACTCAGCCCCAACCGGAAAGAACAAATTCATACAATCCCATATGATTACATATTGGAGGTCCATATGAAACATTTCATTGTTGTGCTCTTTGTAATGCTTTTTATTTCAGTCAATGGTTCCCTTTATGCCGGCGATAGCGGTTCCGCGGGGGATTATTGTGCGAAAGGGGACACAGCTTACAAGAAACTTGATAACAAGGCAGCCCTGGAGCTCTATCAAAAAGCGCTTGAAACAGATCCAAGAAATTACGAGGCGGCATGGAAGTTGGCTAGAGCTTATGTGGATGTGGGAGAACAATTGCCTGATAAAAAAGACCGTAGATTGCATTATGAGAAGGCCTATGAATATGCGGGAAAAGCTGTGGAAATTAATCCTGGCGGGTCCAAAGGGCATCTTTTTCTCAGTATTGCCATCGGTAGGGTTGCTCTGGATGCAGGGGCTAAAGAAAAGGTCAGGTTGTCAAAAGAAGTTAAGGTTGAAGTGGATAAGGCACTGACCATTGACCCCCAGGATGACTCCGCCTGGCACGTGCTGGGCCGTTGGCATCGGACATTATCCAGTTTGAGCTGGATTGAGAAAAAATTTGCCAACATCTTTCTTGGTGGTGTACCCAAAGAGGCTACCATGGAAAATGCTGTCGAGAGTTTTAAAAAAGCTATTCAATTGAATCCAACCAGTATTAATCACCATCTGGAATTGGCGAAAACCTATGATAAAATGGGAGAAAAAATCCTTGCCGTTCAAGAATACCATGAGGTCTTAGAACTGCCTATAAAAGATGCGGATGACGAGGATCACAAAAAAGAAGCTGAAGAGCGACTAAAGAAGTCAGAGTAACCTGCCATTTTGGTATCTTTCTCCGTAATCGTTCACGGGTTCAAAGCCCGCCCTGGTGCGACTCGTGGCATGATTCCAAACCTTTGCTTGAGGAGGCTTAGACTGTACTTTTCGCATGTATAGTCCCGATGGGCGGTCTGGGCCAGGGGTTCAGGGGTTCAAGGTTCCATTCTCATCCACGGAGTGCATTTGGGTTCCGTATTTATTAGAAAAATGTCAGCTTCGTCAGGCCCAATCCGGAATTTGGAGCTA
>JAUWMY010000432.1 GCA_030612945.1 Desulfobacteraceae bacterium | reverse complement strand
ACCAGAAATTGAAATCCATGTTCAAGTCTTGTCCTGAAAAACACAAGCGGACAATTTTAGAAAACCTGAATCATGATCCTTTTGGCGTAACGCCTGGGTCTTTTAAAAGGGTCTATGGCCTAAAAAGTCTTCCCTCAAGAGAGATGATTCAAACCATTGAGAGAAGATCATCAAAACTTAATTCGCTTAATCACGTAGCTCAGACCTCAATAATGCTCAAGAACAGACTGCTTTATGGTACTGGCTTCAGGGCAGATTTAATAACTATCACTCAAATGAAAAATATTAAGATGAACGGAAAGCAACTGGCGGACTTATTATGCACCGCTGATTCAACAATATCACGAATTCTGAATGACCTGAGGTCCTGTAAGTTTTTGGACCAGGATAACGAGAGGATAGGCCTTGCAAATCCTTATCCGGGTATGTTTATTTCGACCCAAACTATTTTGAATCTGTACGAAATAATCGATGCCGAAGAATTCCGATCAGAGGAGCTTAAGAGAGAGACCTACGAAAACGTCAGATTCAAAAATGACCAATTTTGCGTGCAGCTTATTCCTTCCTTGGCCCCTGATTAATAATATGGAATTAGTCAGCCTGGAAAACGGCGGGTGTGACAATCAACCGAAGAGATTTGAAAGCCATACCCGTTCCTATTGTTAAAATAATTTAGCGAGGTGTTGTAACTGTGATGACTTCCATTATTGATGATCTACAAAACCCGGGCTCCCTCCCGGACAGGACTGATAATGTATCTGTGGTTCAGACGCATATTTCCATTGTCTTCGTTGCTGATGAATTTGTCTATAAGGTTAAAAAGCCTGTTAATTTTGGTTTTCTGGATTTTTCCACGCTTGAAAAAAGAAAACATTATTGCCACCAGGAGATAGAACTTAACAGAAGGCTATCAAAGGACATATATCTTGATGTATTGCCCATTACATTTGATGGGCAAAAACACATCCTGGGAGCCGATTCAGGTGAAGTGGTGGAATATGCGGTGAAAATGCGCCGTATCCCGGATGAGAGATTGATGAAATCGGTATTTGAGGGGGGCGAATTAACAGGGGATCATCTCAAAAAAATTGCCGGGGTTCTGGCAGAGTTTCATTCGAATGCACTCAGGACACCTGAAATAGAGCAATTCGGCGAACCGGAGGCGTTTAAGGTAAACACGGATGAAAATTTTGAGCAAGTTGAAAGATATATTGGGACCACTACCCAGAAAAATGAATTCGAAGCCCTCAAAAGATGGACCAACGATTTCTACAGATCAAACAGGACGCTTTTCTTTAAGAGAATAAAAGAGGGCAGGATCAGGGACTGCCATGGCGATCTCCATATGGAACATATCTGTTTTACGGAGCCTCTCTCGATAATTGATTGCATTGAATTCAACGACAGATTCCGTTACAGTGACACTCTGGCTGACATTGCCTTCCTTCTTATGGACCTGGAATATCATGGAGGAGAGGATTATTCTGAACTATTTTGGAATGAGTACAAGGAGCTGGCAGGCGAGGTGGATGTGGATTCTCTGCTTACTTTCTATAAGGTTTACAGGGCCTTTGTGAGGGGCAAGGTGAACAGTTTTCAAGTGGATGATGACGGTATAAGTTCTGACAAAAAGGAGAAAGCAGTTCAAACGGCGAGGAAATATTTCAAGCTCGCCTATTCTTATATAGATTAACCAACTGTATTGGAGAGACTTATGAAAGAACCCTTTGTCGATTTTATGAAAAAAGAGCTGGAACCTAAAACGGTTCTGATAGCCTGTGGGCTTCCAGCCTCTTATAAAACAGAAACCACAGAGGTGCTTGCTGACCTTAAAGGATACAAGATCCTGAGGTCAGACCTGATTCGCCTTGAAGTACTTAAAAACGAAGATATTTTTGATGAAAAAGTGGCCTCCAGCATGAAAAAAAGAACCCTTGTTTACGACGAGATGTTCAGGATGGCCCATGAATTGGCAGGGGAAGGGCAGGGGATTATCCTGGATGCGACCTTTGTAACCCAGGCCCTCAGGAGACGCGCTGCCGAAGTGGCGGCCAAGAATGGAATGACCTTTGTCATTCAGCAAACGCAATGCTCAATGTTGGTTTCACTGGCACGTATCTCCAAACGGACAAAGGAGAACTACGAATCCAATGCCCTGACAGAGCAGGCGTATACCAATAACCTGAAAAAATTTGAGTCAGTAGACCTGGAAGATTTGAAAGATCTCCATCCCGACCTGAATATTGTTCATCTACTTGTTGACACCACATCTGATTTGACAGAAGAATGGTATGTGGTCAGCATGGTTACCCGGGAGGCATTTCCCGAGTACAGTGAGGAGTATTACCAAATATGCTCAGACCGCCACTAAAAAATTGACTATTGACGATTGACTATTGAATATTAAAATAGCTGCCCCATGGGAATAGCCCTTCGGGATTCCACAGGGCCCCGATAGCGGGATTTACGCTACGATACGACAGGTAAAAAGGCGCAACACACACAAATTACAGATATCTACAAATTGACGATTTTCGATTGACTATTGAATATTTCAGACCTCGTTAAGTGGTTGTTATTATTAGAATCCATATCGTTTGCATGAAAATTGGACACTCGTAGGATTCAGGAATTTGGGAATTGAAATATGAATCTTTTCCTTATCTTAATCCCTCAATCCCTAAATTCACAATTCCTCAATTAATATGCATATCACTGTTGAAACCCTTAAAAAAAGAATTTCTGCTGCGAGAGGAGAAATCCCTTCCGACCTTGTCCTGAAAAAGGCCAAGGTGGTTAATGTATTCTCCGGAGATATCCAGGAAAAAGATGTGGCAATTTACGATGGCGTTATTGTCGGCGTGGGCTCCGGGTACCATGGAAAAGAAGAGAAGGATTTAATTGGCAAATGGGTTGTCCCTGGTCTCATTGACGGGCATTTCCACATAGAAAGCAGCATGCTCCTCCCCCGTGAGCTTGCTAAAGCGCTCTTGATTCACGGAACCACTACCCTTGTGGCCGACCCACATGAAATCGCGAATGTAATGGGCCTTCCTGGTATCCGCTTGATGCTCAGAGAGAGCCTGAAAATCCCTTTTGACATTTTTTTTACGGCCCCCTCGTGTGTGCCTGCGACGCATCTGTAAACTTCAGTAGCAACTTTAACGGCTTCCGATCTGTCAGAACTTTAAGAGGAGCCACGTATGCTTGGCCTCGCTGAAATGATGTATTATCCAGGGGTTCTTATGGGGAATGAAGAGGT
>JAUWMY010000431.1 GCA_030612945.1 Desulfobacteraceae bacterium | reverse complement strand
GGCTTTTGGATTCGAGCCGGATCCACCTATCAGTAGAACTGTTGTTTATCATATGACCTCCTGGTGTTATTTACCCTTATGGGAATAAAGCCCATAAAACTTTTAACACAACATGTCATATGACACAAATATAGGCGGGATAAAATCCTTACGGATAAACCCCACCCTAACTTATTGAGTTACTTTTTTTGCTGTAATTTCTCAATAGATTCGGGCTGTATTAAGAAAATCCCCCTCAATCCCCCTTTGCAAAAGGGGGGAGAAGCCGGGGTGCCCAGACTGGTACACTTATTGAGAAATTACTTTTTTCTTTAATTTTTTTGACTATCTACGGGTTCAATACTATATTGAGGAATTAAGAGGTTGCTGATAATGGAAAAACAATATGGCTCCAAGCTCTTCCTCGTAATTTTTTTCTGCTCCCTGGTCTTGCTTTTAGCCATTTTCTGGACATATATATCATCCATTGTGCTGGCACTGCTTATCACAAGCGTATTTTTTCCCATGTACCTTTGGGTCAAAAGGTATCTCAAAGGGCGGGAGAACTCAGCGTCCTTAGTCATGAGCCTTATTGTTCTACTGGTACTTGTTATCCCTGTCGGATGGTTTGTGGGGACCCTCTCCAATGAGGCATTTGATTTTTACAGCCGGACCGGGAGTGCGGTTTCATTGAAACAGCTCCAGCAAACCCTTGATAGTGACTCCATATGGGTTCAGCGTGCCAGGAAAATAGGAAAGATGGCAGGTATTGAATTAACACCGGATACGATCGAGGAGTTATCCGGCTCCGTGGGAAAAACGGTCGGGCTCTTTCTATATAAACAGATCAGCTCCGCGGCCTCAAACCTGTTTAGTCTGTTGGTCCACTTCTTCCTGATGATGATGGTCATCTTCTATCTGTTCCGGGATGGAATGCGGCTTAAGGACTACCTTACGCAACTTATTCCCGTTCCTGAAATGCAACTTGAGAAGATAGTGAAAAAATTTCATGAAATGGGAAAAGCGCTCATTGTTGGAAACGGCCTGTGCGGCATTATCCAGGGTATTCTTGGAGGTTTTGGTTTCTTCATATTTGGCCTGCACTCACCTTTCCTTTGGGGGACGGTGATCGCCTTCATGGCCTTTTTGCCTGTCATAGGTGCCTCGGTTGTATTCATACCGGCTGCTGTTATTTTAATTATTCAGGGGGAGTTATGGCTGGGCATTAGTTATCTCATCTATAATATGTTTTACAGCTCAATTATTGAGTACATGATAAAACCACGGTTGATCGGTAAAGGGATGCAGATGAATTCGTTTCTTGTGTTCATCGGAATTATCGGAGGGATAAAACTTTTTGGAATTATAGGTATTGTTTACGGTCCCTTAATCATTACGATATTCCTGACCCTTGCGGAGATCTACAGGCTTGAATATAAAGAACAACTTGGATAAAATATGTTTGCCTATATTGTGAGGAGAATAGAAAATGGATCCTATGAAAATTCTAAAAGGAAAAAGGGTTTTGATCGTGGATGACGAAGAGGATGTCCTTGAGTTTTTGATGGAGATACTGGATATGTGCAAAATCGACAAGGCATCCACCTTTGAGGAGGCTAAAAACCTGCTTGAAGCCAATCCTTACCACATTGCCGTCCTTGATATCATGGGTGTGCGGGGATATGAACTGCTGGAGATTGCCAACAAGAAAAATATTCCGGCCCTGATGCTCACGGCCCATGCGCTTTCAAAAGACAATCTCAAGAAATCTTTTGAAAAGGGCGCATCGTATTATGTACCCAAGGATGAAATCAGTAAAATTGACATCTTCCTGGCCGATATCCTTGAAGCCCTGGAGAAAAAGAAAAATGTATGGGTCAAATGGTATGAGAGGTTAAGCACCTTTTGTGACAGGAGATTTGGTCCTGACTGGAGAGATGAAGATCCGGAATTCTGGGATACCCTGTTGAAATATTAACGAGTGCCCACTCAGAACTTCACTGATAGAGGAGAGCCTTGAAACACTTACACTAAAAAGGATCAAGGAGGATCAGATATGGGGAAAAAAGGTTTGGGTATCACCATTACACAGCACATCTTAAGTCAGCAACGGCAAAATCCAGAGGCAACCGGAGCGTTTACGACTCTGATCACTGAACTGATCGTTGCAGCAAAAGTCATCTCCAGGGAAGTAAACAAGGCCGGACTGGTTGACATCCTGGGGCCAACTGGAAAAATCAATGTTCAGGATGAACGGGTACAAAAGCTGGACATTTTTGCGAACCAGGCCATCATAGAGAGGATGCAGCACATCGGCCAATTATGGTGTATGGGGTCAGAGGAGGACCCTGATCTGATAGAGATCCCACCTCAATTTCCAAAGGGAGAATATATTCTGTTCTTTGATCCTCTCGACGGTTCTTCCAATATTGATGTCAATATAAGCATTGGTACCATTTTTGGCGTTTTCAAGAAAAAGAATAGTGGAACAACACCTGATTTACTGCTCGACGACGTTCTACAGCCAGGAATAAAACAGGTAGCCGCGGGTTATTTCGTCTACGGCTCAAGCACTATTATGGTGTACACCACTGGAAATAATACCGGCGTTCATGGTTTCACGCTCTTTCCAAGTGTAGGTGAATTTCTTCTGTCACATGAGAATATCCGAATTCCCGAAAAGGGAAAGATCTATAGCGTCAATGAGGGAAATTATGTTCACTGGGATAAAAAAACCCGCGCCCTTGTAGACTATTTCAAGACAAAAGATAAAGAAACCGGACGGCCATACTCGACCCGTTATGTAGGAAGTTTGGTGGCAGATTTTCACCGGAATTTGTTAAAAGGCGGCATCTTCATGTATCCGGCAGATAAAAAGGATCCCAAAAAGCCTACGGGCAAGCTAAGACTCATGGTGGAAGCCAACCCTCTGGCCATGGTGGTGAAAGAGGCAGGGGGGTATGCCAGTGACGGCCATGGTCCCATTTTAAATATTGAGCCCACCGGGTTACACCAGAGGACGCCCCTTTATATCGGGAGTAAACAGGACGTAGAGCTTGCTGAAGCCTATATAAGCGGGAAAGTGTAACCCTCGTATGTGACTCCGCAATGACAGCATCACTTTTTTGATAAACTGGCAACTTCGGTGGCCAGAGGCAGCGCTGAACCTTGAACTGTGAACCTGACAACCTGAATATTTAGTAAGTTCTCAAAAAGTTCGGGTGGAGTTTATCCCTGGCCCAGACCTGATTCGCAATGAATATGTTCTATAACTTCAGCTTTGT
>JAUWMY010000263.1 GCA_030612945.1 Desulfobacteraceae bacterium | reverse complement strand
ATCAACATCTTCTTGAATTGCGGCCTCGACAATTTCCTCGGGAGTCTGATGAAGACCTGAGTAAACAACCTCAAAGCCGGCATCCCGATACGCCCTGGCAATAATTCTTGCGCCTCTGTCGTGCCCGTCAAGACCCGGCTTTGCCCCCATTACCCTTATTCTTCTCTTGTGTACCATAAACACCCTCAGTGGATTGACTATTTTCGATTGACTATTGACTATTGCAGATTGTAGATTGATGATTTGCGGAAGCTGGTTCGTACCAATGTTTCCATTTCACAATGTCGCTCATCTCGAATTAGTGTAAAGGTCTTCGTTATTTTAAGCTACTGTGGTAGTGGCCTTATATCCGCGACTGTCGTCCGCCAGGTTGAAAAATCTCAAACTGTAACCTATCACGGACGGGGTTCCAATAGTCAATATTCAATCGAAAATAGTCAATCCTAATAGATTCCCGGATCCCGGTATTCACCGAAAGCCTGTCTGAAAACGTCACACACCTCCTGGAGCGTGGCGTAACTCTTCACTGCCTCTATGAGGGGCTCCATAACATTTTGATCTCCCGCACAGGCCTCCCCTACCCTTTCAAGGCATTCCTTAACCACTTTGTTATTGCGCTCATTCTTGATCCGGTTGGTCTTTTCGATCTGCTGTCTTTCAAGCTCTTCATCTATTTCAAGAACTTCGACCGGTATGTCCTCTTCGGTCACATATTTATTGACCCCAACCACTGTCTTTTGCTTTCCATCGATCTGTCTCTGGTAATGGTAAGCCGCGTCAGCAATCTCCTGCTGAGGATAGTTTTTTTCAATTGCAGAGAGCATACCGCCCATATCATCTATTCTCCGGATAATCTCAAATGCCTCCTCCTCCAGCTCGTTTGTGAGCGCCTCTACAAAATACGATCCCCCCAGAGGATCAATGGTGTTGGCCACCCCGGATTCCTCTGCAATAATCTGCTGGGTCCTGAGAGCAATGGTCGCAGCCTCTTCGGTAGGTATAGCCAATACCTCGTCCAGGGAATTGGTGTGGAGGGACTGTGTTCCGCCCATAACAGCAGCCAAAGCTTGAAGCGACGTCCTGATGACATTGTTGTAAGGTTGCTGAGCAGTGAGTGAACAGCCTGCTGTCTGTGTATGAAATCTCAGCCACCACGAGCGGGGATCTTTGGCCTTGAATCTTTCCTTCATGATCTTTGCCCACATACGTCTTGCCGCCCGAAACTTGGCAATTTCTTCAAAGAAGTCAAGGTGGGAATTAAAGAAAAAGGAAAATCGAGGCGCAAAGTCATCCACATCAAGCCCTCGATCTAAGGCCGCCTGGGTATAGGCGATGCCATCAGCGAGTGTGAAGGCCAGCTCCTGAACCGCGGTGGACCCCGCCTCTCTGATATGATACCCGCTGATGCTGATAGTGTTCCACCTCGGCACCTCATTTGTACCAAATTCTACTGTATCAGCTATAACACGCACAGAAGGTTTTGGTGGACACATAAAGGTCTTCTGAGCGATGAATTCTTTGAGCATGTCATTCTGGATGGTACCGCCAATAACCTTCCTGTCTATTCCCCTCTTTTCTGCCATAGCCACATACATAGCCCAGAGCACTGGGGCAGGTGGATTGATTGTCATAGAGGTAGTAATCCTGTCAATGGGAAGCCCATCAAACAGGTCTTCCATATCCTTTAAGGTATCAATTGCCACCCCGCATTTTCCACATTCCCCTCTGGCCTTGGGTGAGTCTGAGTCATACCCCATCAGTGTGGGCATATCAAAGGCCGTGGAGAGCCCTGTCTGGCCCTCTTTGACCAGGTGATGAAAGCGTTCGTTCGTATCACTGGCGCTTCCCAGGCCTGCGAACATTCGCATGGTCCAGAGGCGTCCTCGATACATGGAGGGCTGGACGCCCCGGGTAAATGGATATTCACCCGGAAAACCAAGGTCTCTCATAAAATCCTGGGCCTTCAAATCTGCAGGTGAATAAAGGCTCTTGATCTCCCGGTCTGAAACCGTGGAAAACCGACCAAGCCTTTCCGGCTTGGAGGCAAAGAGCCTGTCTAACTTATCCTTCCACTTTCTATAACCATCTTTTATGTCATCAAAAATCTTCTCGTTAAATGTCAAAGACATGGGAACCCCTTTCGATTGACTATAATTAAATAATCCCTTAAACCATCCCGCAGTAGCGGGATGGTCCCAGCTCTGCTATGCATGTTAGATAGTGATCTTGTAATGCCCTATGGAATAAAGTTCAAATGACAAAATCCAAATGTCAAATCAAATCCAAAACCCCAATGTCAAAATGTTTTCCAAAACGATCAGTTATTTATCTTTTTCCCATTGTGTATCTTCACTAGTGTAGGCTGCGTTTGAATTAATGGGTGGACATATATTTTTTAGCATTTGTCATTTGACATTCACTTGAAATTTGAGCTTTGAAATTTGTCATTTGAATTCATTCTTAAATACACTATAACTTTCCCAATAATGCACTGGCTATGGTATTTTTCTGTATTTCTCTTGTGCCTTCATATATCTCTGTTATTCTGGCATCTCTATAAAAACGCTCTACCTCATACTCAAGCATATAACCGTATCCTCCAAGTAGTTGAACAGCCTCATTGGTTACTTCGACTGCCACCCGGGCTGCATACATCTTGGCAATGGATGTCAATTTAGGGTCGATTTTGCCCCTGTCATAATTCCAGGCCGCCTTGTAAACTATAAGCCTTGCTGTATCTATTTTGACTGCCATGTCTGCGAGCTTATGCTGAGTTACCTGAAATTGAGCCAGTTTTTTCCCAAACTGGGTGCGCTTTTTCGTATAATCAAGTGCGCGATCAAATGCACCCTGGGCAATCCCAAGGGCCTGGGCCGCTATTTCTACTCTGCTTTCGTCAAAAAATTCAAGGACTTGATAAAAGCCCTTGTTTTCTTCCCCTACAAGGTTTGAGGCAGGGACTCTCACATTATTGAATGAAAGCTCTGCTGTTGATGTCATCTTTATTCCCATTTTTTCACCAACATCAGAAGTAGTGTACCCGGGTGTTCCCTTTTCAACAATGATGACTGACTGACCCCGATAGGTCGGCTTTGCATCCTCGCTTGTCTGACAAAGAACAATAACAAAATCCCCTATGGTCCCATTGGTGATAAATGTTTTTACCCCATTTATGAGATATTCATCGCCTTGTTTTACGGCGGTTGTATTCATAAGAGTAATATCGCTTCCATGGTCCGGCTCAGTAAATCCGCCACTCGAAATCGCTTTGCCTTCAGTAACAGGAATCAGATATTTTTCTTTTTGTTTGTCATTTCCGCACCTCAGGATTATCTCTGATGCAAAATCAGCGAGGCTAATTGCCACACCAATTCCTGAATCCTGTCGACAGAACTCTTCGACCACGAGAACATTCTCAAAAATACCGTATTCCTGCCCACCATATTTTTCAGGAAAGTGAATGCCCATGAAACCAAGTTCGCAGGCCTTTTTCCATATCTTTGATGGAAAAGTATGGGTTCGCTCAAGCTCAAGGGCTATTTCTTTGTCAAACTCCCCCGTGGCAAACTCTTTTGCCGCTTTCTGTATAGAATTTTGCTCTGTATTCAATTCAAAGTCCATGTTTAGCTCACCTCCCCTTTGAATTCAGGTTTTCTTTTCTCCAAAAATGCAGACATCCCTTCCTTCCCATCCGGGCTGGCCATGCATAACGCAAAGGCATCAGCTTCCATGTAACAGCCTGTACGCATATCCACATCGAAACCTCGATCAATACACTGCTTCACGGCTCTCATCGATACCTTTCCTTTAGATGCCAGCACATTGGCTGTTTTCATGGTTTCCTCCCACAAGTTTTCAGGAGGAAACACCTTGTTAACCAGCCCTATATCTTTGGCCTCCCGGGCGCTGATCATGCCTCCGCTCATGCAAAGCTCTTTTGCCATGGCCTTTCCCACGACCCTTGAAAGCCTCTGGGTGCCTCCAAAGCCGGGCATAATACCAAGATTGATTTCAGGCTGACCGAACTTGGCATTTTCCGAGACGTAGATGAAATCGCATGCCATGGCAATCTCTGTGCCCCCACCGAGTGCGAATCCGTTCACGCAGGCAATTACCGGAATGGAAAGGGTTTCAAGTTTAAACATGAGGTCATGCCCCTCCTGTGAAAATAGCCTGGCCTGGAGTGGAGAGAGATTAACCATGTGTGAGATGTCAGCCCCTGCCACAAAGGCCTTTTCCCCCTCACCGGTGAGGATAAGCACCTTCACAGACGGGTCGGCTTCTATCTTTTCCAGCACATCCCTCACATCCGCCAAAAGTGCCGGGTTAATGGCGTTCAGGGCCTTGGGCCGGTTAAACTTAATAATCGCCACGTTTTCTTCTATCTCAAAGATAATGTTCTCGTAAGCCATTTTTCGCTCCCATTTTGATTGAATATTTTCGATTGACTATTGACTATTGATGATCCTATTAAATTTTTCTCTGCGGTGAACTACTACATTTTTTCTAACACGGTCGCCATTCCCTGTCCACCACCGATGCACAGTGAAGCCAAACCGAGACTATGGTCTTTTCTCAGCATTTCTCCCATCAGGGTTACAAGAAGTCGGGCCCCTGAGCAGCCGATGGGATGGCCGATTGAGATACCGCTACCATGTACATTGGTCTTTTCCATGTCGCATTTGAGTTCTCTTACGCATGCAATGGCGTGGGAGGAAAATGCCTCATTCAGCTCAACTA
>JAUWMY010000320.1 GCA_030612945.1 Desulfobacteraceae bacterium | reverse complement strand
ATTCATCGGGGAACAATAGTGAATGCAGGCTGCATTGCCAAAATGAGCCGTTCCCTTACCGGACGCGGGGTTATCAGACTGAAAGATCGTTCCGAAACTCTCCCGGTCAGCCGGTCTTACATTCATATCTTTAGACAGATGTAGTTTCAATCCAGAAATAGAAATAAGTTTCACGGGGTAAAAATAATAGGGGCTTAAGGCGCAAGGCTCAGGGCACAAGGTAAGAGATATTGGGATGAGTAAAGCGAACTAACTTGGGGATTAAGGGAAAATTATGGCTTCAATCTCTAAACTCGTAATTCCATAATTCCGGCTTGCCTGGGTTGAGTATCTCTTACTTCCCTTTAAATTCTCCCTTTCGTTTTTCCATGTATGCGGAAATCGCCTCGGCAAGGTCCTCAGAGGGCATGATCATGCTGGATCTGGCCGCATTGTAATTAAGAGATTGGTACAGGCCGACTTCTTCGGCATAAAGCAAGACCTCTTTGGCTCCCTGTACAGCCAGGGGGGGATTTTCGACAATTTCCCGGGCCATTTCCATAGCTTTTGCCTTGAGTGTTTTCTGATCAGGATAAACATCATTTACCAGGTTAATGGCCTGGGCCCGTTGGGCATCAAATCTGTGTCCGCGGAATGCGATTTCCCGGGCATGGCCTCGTCCCACCACTCTGGGGAGTCGCTGCAATCCGCCTACATCGGTGATAATGGCGAGCCTGGCTTCAGGAAGGGCGAACATGGTATCAGCCGAACAGAGGCGGATATCGCAGCAGAGGGCAAGTTCCAGGCCAGCTCCAAGGCAGTGTGCGTGAATGACCGCTATTGTGGGTTTGGGAAGGCGTTCCAGCCGGGTGTGAATATCCTGGACTTTTCTGATTGCCCTGAATAAGTTCATCTTCTGTAAGGCACCGGGAGTGCCCATCATATCGGAAAACAGCGAGTTATCCGGACTCAGGTCCAGACCGGCGCAAAATGATTTTCCCTCTCCCCGGAGAAGAACTACCCTTGCTTCCTCATCTTTTTCGGCCATACCAATAGCCTTATTCAGGGCGTTCCAGACAGCGGGATTCAGTGCATTACGCTTCTCAGGCGTATTCAGTGTGATGAATCCAATATGTCCTTGTCTTTGATAAATTACCAGATTTTCCTTCCCGGATTGTTCTTCAGTCATTTTGGACTCCTCATGTTAATACTTTCTTATTAATAACGGATTGAAGCGTGTATCATAGTCATATACATCAAGGCCCTCATGTTTTTTGAGGAAGCGCACCGAGATGTACGTTAGAGGTGTGGCTGCTGCTTCGTAAGCGGATTTGACAAGCCACTGGGTGATTATGGCCAGGGCCAGGGCTTTGATGGGGATCATGCCCGCAAATGCCAGGGTGATGAAAACCAGGGAATCGAGTCCTTGACCAACCAGTGTGGAACTGATGGTGCGCGTCCACAGCCAGCGACCCTTTGTAAGGATCTTCATCTTGGCCATGATAAAGGCGTTAAAGAATTCTCCCACCAGATAGGCCAGGAAAGAGGCCATTAAAAGCCGGGGAGTATAGCCTAAAATAAGTTCATAGGCGGCCTGTCCCTCCCAAAATGCAGCAGGAGGAATCACCTTGCCCAGCCATATGGCAATGACAACAATAAAGTTACAAAAAAACCCCAGCCAGATGACTCTTCTGGCCTGGGTATATCCGTATACTTCTGTCAAAACATCTCCGGTGATATAGCTGATGGGGAAGATGAGTACACCTGCAGGCAGTACCAGCCCAAAAACGTTTATCAGTTTCACAGACATGATATTGGACGTGACCAGGCAGGTTACAAAAAGGGCCACCACCACAGTGTACCAGTGAGAATACCGGGTGGGGACACCCGTGGTTTCCTGTTTTTGTGTCATGTCTGTTTTCATTAGTGTTTCCAATAGTTCTTTAGAAAACAATTCATTTAGGCCGGCTGATGCGGTTCTCGAAGCAGATCATTCACAGTCTTGACAGGGTTGAAGGTGATGCCCGGAACCTCCACAAATATGGTAATCCATCGGGACATGGCCCCGTTCCAGAGCCCCGGATGTTCCAGGGCCTTCAGATCCTTTCCATCTTTCGATTTTTTGGATATCAAAACCGCATTGGGGTCCACATATTGACGAAGATCAAATGGCCTCCCCTGCCAGTCACGGACGCCGCACACAAGATCCACAGGATTGAAGTGGGTGGAAGCGGCCAAAACAGCCTGCTGTTCTCTGGAATCGAGATCAATCTGGGCTTTTTCCACAATCTGAAGAGACTTTTCACCGATCTGGTCTTTTACCCAAAAGGGGCCTCCTCCCGGTTCACTCACATTTCTAACCATGCCGCATACCCTTATGGGCCGATTGAGTTTTTCCATAAGCACAGTTTTTTTCTCTTCAGAGGACGCTTTATTGGAAAAAGAAGGAATTGACAGCAAAAGGTCATCCCTTATAAAGTCTGCAACCTGTTCTATCAGGGTTCTTTCTACAGCTTTTGACGATAGTTTTTCCATGTAACTGAATATCTGATCCTGTAAAGCAATGAGATAACCGCCCAGGATCTTTTTCCACTTGGCCGTTTCGTGTTTGAATCGGTCAGAGGCCACATTGTCTATGTTTTTTATAAAAACAATATCTGCGTTAAGATCATTCAGGTTTTCTATCAGGGCACCATGGCCCCCCGGGCGAAACAAAAGCCTGCCATCTTTCTCACGAAAAGGCCGGTTATCCAAGTCCACCGCAAGGATGTCCGTGGATTTCTTTTGAGTTGAAAAGGTTACATGGAACGACACCTGGTATTTTTGTTCATAAATGGGCTTCACTTTCTTTAGAAGCTTCTGGAATTCTTTTATATGTTCCTGGGAGACGGTAAAGTGAAGAGGACCCTGCCCGTTCTGGTCTGCTATGTATTGGGCGGCCTCAACCAGGTGCTCTTCAAAGGTAGTGCGACTCCCTTCCGGATACGCGTGAAACTTAAGGAGGCCCTTTGGCAGGTGAGCATAGTTGAGGCCGACCTCGCTTACAAGAAAACGGATAATATTGGTAAATTGACCTTTCTCCAAAAGTATGTCAAAATTAAAGTTTTTCTCTGACATCACGGATGTGAGGTCTTTGGAAAAGGCGAAGCTTTTGGCGCCATTCATAAACTCAAGAAGCTCCTGCGCTTCCTTATGCCTAGCCCGGGCTTCCCTGGCAATCGATTCCTTTAGGATTTCTTTTTCCAGGTTAAGGGCCTTGAGGAGCGCTTTGAACATCCGGGAGGCAGCCCCTGACCCGGGAACAAGCTTGAGGCAGCGGCCTTTTTGGGCTTCCATTTCGTAAATTTTTATAAATTCTTGGGTTTTGTGCGGGTCAATCACTTTAATTCCGTCGTTAGGGGTACATGGACCCAGCAGGTTTAAGTAAGGTGGGGGCGTCTTGAACAGGTCAAGGTGCCTTTGGAGTGCGTTTATGGTAAGTCCGTGATTTCTTATCTGTCTAAGGTCCTCATCGCTAAATTTATATTTGGCCATATTTGTCTCCTGGTTCTCTGCTATATGTTGACAACGTGAGGGGTTCCTATGTCAATAGAAAAATGCAGCAATTCTCATTATGACCTTTAGGCCTTGCTAATGCAGGGCCGTGGGGTCTCTTTTTAAAGGACGCAAGCCAAATTCTTCCACAGCTTGTGGAACGCCCCCGTGGCGTTGAATAAAGGCGCCGAGCAGGCAGAGAAGGCGTCAGTTGCAACGGAGCCTCTCCTTGGGGGCTGTCCTATAACGCATTTCAAGGCTACGCTGCCGTTCAATAGAAGGATGCAGTTTTTTGCGGCCTTTAAAAAGAGACCCCACGGTCCTGCCAGATGAAAGCCATAATTAGAATTGCTGAGAAAAATGAAGGTAATCAGATCGGTATGGAAAAGAAAAGAGATAGTTTTTTATGGAATTTTGAAAAAATGTATCTATAATGTTATTATATAGCTTGAAAAATCAAAGGTTGCGTTGAGCTATAGATGAATCAGCGCTGTTCTTTTTGTGATACAAAGCCAGGGTGGCCGGCACGTGAAAGCGTGGCTCAGCCCCCTGGCAGTTTAAATTAAATAATATTAATTTTTTGTGTGGAGGTAATACTAAATTGAACCCATTTTACAAAAACCTTGCTCTCTGGCTGGTCATCAGTCTTATGATGGTCATGCTGTTTCAGATTTTCAAGCAGCCAGACA
>JAUWMY010000119.1 GCA_030612945.1 Desulfobacteraceae bacterium | reverse complement strand
TTCACCTTCTACCCCCCATGAGTTCCTCCTCCTTTATCAGGGGTATTTTTTTGCCTTTCAAAAAAAACCTTGCCTTCTTTAGAAATTGCTTTCACAATTACACGATTATTTAACCCAGATGACTCAATAGGAGATTGATATGTCGAAAGAGATTTCTTTGAAAGGATGTTTTCCGCCGATTCCCCCACCCTTTGACGATCACGGTAGGGTGGATCACGATCGTTTGGCCCTTAATCTTGAAAAATGGCAGGAGACTCCACTTGCGGGGTTTGCTGTTCTGGGATCTAACGGTGAAGCCGTTTTTCTTAAGGAAGAGGAGAAAATTGAGACCTGGAAGACAGCCAGGGCAGCGATCAAAAAGGATCGCCTTTTTGTTGCAGGGACCGGCTGCGAATCCAGCATGGAAACCATGGAACTCACAGAAAAGGCTGCCGGTTTGGGAGCGAACGCGGCTATGGTGGTCACGCCGCACTATTACAAATCACGGATGGACCATCGAGCCTTAGTGACTCATTATACGATGGTGGCTGATCGTTCACCTATCCCAATTATTCTTTATAATGTTCCTGTTTTTACGGGGGTCGACCTGAGTGCAGAAATCATCATTGAACTTGCCCAGCACCCCAATATTATTGGTCTTAAGGAAAGTTCCGGGAACCTTGCGAAAATCGGACAATTGGTTCACAGTGCAGGGGATGCATTTCAAGTATTGGCCGGATCCGGGGGTTTTTTGCTTTCTGCCTTATCAGTAGGTGCGGTTGGAGGTGTTATGGCCCTGGCCTGTGTGGCTCCGCACCATTTGTCAGAGCTTACCCGGAGTTTTGACCAGGGAGACCTGAAAAAGGCGCGGGAAATCCAACTTGGACTTATCCCGGCCAATGCTGCTGTGACTGCCAAATTCGGAATTCCGGGACTTAAGGCCGCTATGGATCTTATAGACATGTACGGTGGTCCGGTTCGGCCACCTTTGCTTCCCCTTGAGCAACAAGAGAAAGATGAACTCGAGAGAATTTTAAGAGAGGCAGGTGTTCTGTCGTAGGTCAGATCGAGTTCGAATTAGTTTTTCTTGTGAGCCAGAGGAACGGTATTCGTCAAGTAAACGCCGGAGATGACAAATATTGTCCCAACCAATAAAGATAGGGTAATCGATTCTCCGAGCATGAAAAAGGCAAGCAGAACAGCGCTTATTGGAACAAAATTGATAAACTGACTTGCTTTCATTGGGCCAATGATCTTTATGCCTTGATAGTACCACACGAATCCCAGCACGGTTCCGAAAAACCCCAGGTAAAAGATCCCAAACCAATCTACTGTCGAGTAATGAACCAGATCCCGCATCATCCCCTCAAAATATGCTGGAACAAATAATGCAACAGCACCGACGGCAGAAGAATACGATACGGATACAAGAGGAGACAGATCCGTCATGATTGCTTTGCCTATGAGAGTGTAGGCTACCCAGGTTAGCACACAGCAAAAGATATAAAATTCGCCCCACCCCACGTTTCCATTCAACAATTCAATGAAATTTCCCCTTGAGATCACAATGATTGCCCCAATGACCGAAATGATAATTCCAGTGATCTTGATGGGATTCAACTTTTCTTTAAAGAAATAGGAAGCAAAAAGCGTAATAAAGATGGGGTTATTCGCAATAATGAGTGATGCTCTACCTGCCTCAATAATTTTGAGTCCCTTAAAGAATAATACATTATAGGCAAACACGCCTGTCATACCAAGAAGGATAATGGGGATGATTTGTGCTTTTTTTATGGCAGGGAGTTTCCCATCGACCCGCCAGGTAATGAATAGAAGAAAAACAGAAGCAATGGCAAACCTTAAAAAGGAAGCTGCAAAGGGTCCGACATCCTTTGCCACGACCCTTCCAGCGATAAAGGTGCCTCCCCAGAAAACTGCTGTTAGAAACAGTTTAATGTAAACAAACAGTAAGGAGCCCTTATGCAATGTCAACCCGATCAACCAGGCCAAGGGCGGATGTGAGAACTGGTTCCTTAAATCTTGCCTCAAGGGCAGACTGGAGCATCTTAAGGTTGATTACTTTGTTTAGTTTGGCCATGACAGATAAGGATGAAAGGGCCCGGTCATGGGTTTTAATCCCCTGTTTTTTAAAATCAACCAGATGCACTGTAGCATTACTGGACGGCACTTCAACCCCTTTGGCCAGAATGATTAACGCGTCCTTATCAAGATGTTCAAAGAGATTCGCTCGACGGTCCACTCCTTCCTGGCCTATTGCCACGATAGCGGCGGGCCTGTATATACCATTAAACCCTATATCTTCCGGCGATAGGATCACCTCGCTTATGGAAGGGCCCCTGAGTACGGTAATGTTATACTCATTTTTCTGAGTGACCTTAAGCCCGGCAGTAAGTCCCGCAAAACACAATATGTCACCGGCCGTTATAATCCTCTGCCCGGCATCACCAAGGATGATTACCTCCTGTCTGATTGATTCAGGGGGATCGAATTTTTTCTCAATTTTGGCAGGTGGTGGGGTGGGCTTTTGGCTTTCAGCCACTTCTCTGTAAAACCTGCCATATTCCTTTCGAGCGTTATTCTCCACAACACCTTCTCTGGGGGGTAACGCGGAAAGGGTTTCATCAATTGTTTGTGGTGTCAGTTTGTTCTGTTTTGAATACCGACCTGTACATACCCCCCATATATCCAACACGGAAAATCCTTCATGGCGAATAGCTCGTTCTATCTCTTCTGCCAGGTCTTTTCTGTAGGCTGAACAACGCGTAACATAAGTTGCTCCTGCCGAGCAGGCCACCTCGCACACATCTATGGGCCTCTCAATGCGGTTGAGAAAACCGGAGCCCACTTGAGCCTCGGAAGGAGTGGTCGCAGAAAACTGGCCACCGGTCATGCCAAAGTTAAAATTATTCAAAACAAGCAACGTCAGATCAAGGTTGCGCCTGCAGGCGCTGAGGATGTGCGCTCCACCTATACCCATACCACCATCTCCCATGGTAACCACAACGTTAAGTTCAGGCCGGGCAAGCTTGAGACCGGTTGCATATGTCAGGGCACGACCATGGAGACCATGCATGGCATGAGTATTAAAGAACGTGTCAAAGAGGCCGGAACACCCGATATCACTCACCATCACTATCTGATTGCCGTTAAGACCCATGTTCTGGAAGGATTTGTCAAGGATACGGGCAATTCGTTCATGGGAGCAACCAGGACAAAAGACCAGAGGCCTGCTTTTATTCAATAAATTAGACATTGGCAATAGCCTCCTTGATCTGGTGTGGGGTTATCAGCTTTCCATTCATTTGGCCAAAGAAGTGAACTTTCTTGTCAGGCAAAATACGTTGGATCTCTCTTACATACTGGCCAAGGTTCATCTCTACCACAACGACATGTTTGAAGCTTTTTGCCTTTTCCTTGATTAGATTCTCAGGCACTGGCCAGATGGTTTTGAGGACAAGGAGAGAGACAGGTTTTCCTTCGCCTTTTTGCTCCATGAAAGCCTCTTTTGCCGCACGAGCGGTAACCCCGTAGGTGATGACGAGTGTATCGGCATCATCCTCCATATACGCTTCACAAAAAGAGAAGCGGTCTACGGCTGAAACAATCTTTTTTCTCAGCCTCTCCTGGTTCTTGCCGATCTGGTCAAAATCGGTTGTGATGTAGCCATCAGGACCATGGGTAGAGGAGGTCTGACGGACAAGAACCTCATCTCCTATGGGCAGAAAGTCAGGCGTCATACGGTCTGAACCAATCTCAAAAGGCAAAAATGATTTTCCAGGGGGAGGGGCTGCACGCTCTTTTAATTTTGGTCTTGGAATGGCATCCATATCAATGCTTTCCTTGGTCATTGCAATTTCCTTGTTTGATGCAATGAACACAGGACATCTGAACTCCTCGGCGAGATTAAAGGCATGCATTGTCAGAAAAAAGCAGTCATTGATATCGACCGGCGCAAGCACAATTACCGGCAAACCACCACTGCTCCCCCAGCGCATAAACTGTATATCTCCATCTGCACCGCGGGTTGCTGAACCGGTAGAAGGACCCAGTCTCTGTATAACTACAATAACAATTGGAATCTCACTTCCAAGCGCAAAGGAAATATGTTCGCTATACAGACTAAGGCCAGGCCCTGATGTGGCTGTCATGACCTTAAGCCCGGCCATGGATGCCCCCAGGCATGAACCAATAGAGGCAATTTCATCCTCACCTTGAATGCATATGCCTCCCATAGGGGGCAAAAGTTTTAGCATTGTATTAAAGATTGTGGTTGCCGGAGTAATCGGGTATCCGGCATAAAAGCGGCACCCGGAATTTACTGCACCCCAGGCAATCGCTTCGTTACCTTCCATTAGAGATAATGGCATTTCAAGACCTCCACTTATTCAGAGTTTTTTTAACCGATGGTTTCTTCTAAGGCACTCCCCACAGTATCAACTAAGAAGTCTATCTCATCCTTTTTAATAATAAAGGGCGGGGCAATGATAAGTGCATCACCGTCCGTTCCGGCAAGTCCGGTCGATTTGTAAGTTATGATACCTTTCTCAAACAGGGTGTCCCAGACACGTTCTATCACCTTTTCATGTCGTGGAAAAGGGGTGTTTGTATCCTTGTTCTCCACAAGTTCTACACCCCACATTAAACCAATGCCCCGGATATCTGAAACGCAAGAAAGATCTCCTAAGCGTTCCTTTAGTTTGTTTCCTAATAGTTCCCCGTATTGGGATGCACGCTCAACCAAACCCTCTCGCTCCAGGATATCTATCACGGCCAAACCAGCGGCCGCGGCAACCGGGTGATGAGAAAATGTTCCCCCATGGACAAAGATGCCGCTTCCATCGCAGATGGTCTCAAAATGTATTGATCTGACTCCTACCGCAGAAAGGGCTAATGTTCCACCTGACAGGCCTTTGCCAAGGGTAATTATGTCTGGAATAACATCATAGTGTTGGCAGGCAAACCAACGGCCTGTTCTGCCCATGCCGCACATGACCTCGTCCAGGATAAGCAAGACGTTGTATTGATCACAAATCTTTCTTATGATTGGAAAATATTCATCAGGAGGTGGATATGCCGCAAGAGTGCCCCCACTAACAGTCTCAGCCAGGAAAGCAGAAACTGTTTCTGCCCCGACATTCTGGATCGTCTCATCCAGAGCTGTTGCACACCGGATACCACATCCCGGATAAGTCAGGCCATATGAACAGCGCAGACAATACGGTGGAGGAATATGAACCACTTCGTTTAAAAGGGGAGCATAAGGCGTTCTGAAAGAAGTTCGGCCCATGGCTGATAATGCCCCAAGTGTCAGTCCGTGGTAGGATTTCCATCTGGAAATAAGTCGAATGCGCTCCGGGCGTTTAGACGCTAAGTGGATCTGTCGGGCCATCTTGATAGCGGTCTCTACTGCCTCAGAACCACTGGAAAGAAAGTAAAAACGATCAAGACCGGGTGGTGTGTGTCTTGCCAGGGCTGAAGACAGATCCTCGACCACAGATGTTGTAAACATGGTTGGATGAGCATAATGGCACCTCAGGATTTGATCATAAACTGCCCTTGCAATCTCGTCCCTGCCATGCCCCACGTTAACAACTACAGCACCACCACTTGCATCCAGGTAGCGGCGCCCATTTGTGTCTTCAATCCATACCCCTTTGGCCTTTTCTGCAACAGGCAAGGGGCTATCCAATTTCCGTGGAAAAAGATTACCAGGAATACTCATCTTTATTATCCCCCCAAAAGAACAACTTCAAAATGCTAAGAGGTTAGGACACTCTGGGTCTATACATTTCAACCCTGCTCTATTCCAGCAAGCCAGGATATTGCTGCAAACCGCCACAAAAGCCATTTCATAAGACTGATCCTTTCAACATCAACAAGGATTATACTTCCCGCTTTTATCTTCTCCAGGCTGATATGTTGTCCGGCTGCAATCAACCGGGTCTGGTTCACAGGTGATAGATAAAACCTCAAACCATCTTCCAATTTTTTCAAGCCTTCATCTACTACGATCCATTCGCCGTCACGCCGTGTTCTATCAGGAGATGAATTAGGAAGACCGGTGCCCACGGATGTCATACGGGTTTCGTGGGCGTAAAGTGCAGGCCCCGGGCCAATCGTGAAACTACCTTCAACGCGAGTTCGTTCCACAGAATGACGATATGCGATTATAACTTCCTGTCCCTGGCTTATCCTGATTGCTGCGATTTGCTTAAATTCATATTTAGGCAGTCTTAGTGTAAACACGTCAATGGGATAGATCGTAAGTATTAGCAGGATAAACCCTGCTATCACTGCCCACCACCAGATACTTTTAAATATAGATCTCAAGATAGTGTTTTTCGAGCCCTAAGAGGCGGTTATATCAGGTGAAGGTGCTTTTTTAAGTGATCTGCATGTTTTTCGTCCCTGTAGGAAATTACAGTTACTGGAGAGCGCCGGAATATCTTATCAGCCACTGAACCGACGAAGGCATGTTGCAGGTCAGTACGTCCCTTGACACCCATTACTATCATGTCTACTTCTTCTTCTACAGACATCTTTAATAATTCATCAACGGGATTACCGACCTTAAAGACAGTCTTTATCTTTTCAGTTGGGAATGAAGACTCCTTTATTATCTGATTCAGAATTTTACCCCGTTCTTCCGTAATGCCTTTAATGTAATGCTCGCTATCCACCTCATAGCCCCAGGATGTAATTTTTGCCACAGCTTGCACATCACGAGAGTTAATGATGTTTGCGACAATCAGGTGTGCATTCAGGCTTTGTGCCAGCCTTGCCGCATAGTTGAATATGCCTTTTGAATATTTTTCCAGGCTTAATGCCACCAGTATTTTTCTGAAATCACCCATGGTTCCCTCCGCATAAGCACCAAGTTATTTTGTAAACATTCACAGGTTGCATTTATACCAAACGGGGTTGTTTTGAAAGATGAACGTCGAACATCCAACATCGAACGTCCAACATCGAATATAAAAACAAACATCCAATAATGAGATACGAAGCTTATGGATAAAGTCCTTTGGTGACTCCGCTGCCTGGGCTTCACCATGGTTTGGGTAAGGTGAAGGTCCCGATCTTAACAATTGGCCCGCAACATGGTTACCTGCTTTTGTATTTGGTAGCTGTTCCACGATCTTTATGATTCGCACCGAATACTCGATCAGTTTTTCTTCCAGGTCATATGTCTGTTTTTTCATCTTTTCCCATTC
>JAUWMY010000091.1 GCA_030612945.1 Desulfobacteraceae bacterium | reverse complement strand
TCAGAGTAGCCAACCCCCTTAAGTTCAGCAGCCACTGCCAGTTCGTCAGAGGAGCGCAAGGCCCTTACAACAGTTGGCACAAACAATAATCTCGTGGTCAGAAAAGGATGGAATGTGAGAGTTAAAGGATTAATACTGTATCCTCTTATCTTGAGGCTTTGGCTAATTAATCTGATATCATCAATAAAACTGGGAATAAAACGTATCATTACCGCAGCCGGCAGATAAATAAATAGAGGCAAGTGAAGAGATCTCAAAGAGGTAAGGATATCTTGAATTTTTGAAGAAAGGGCCAATGCCAGGATAACATTAATCAATATAACAACCCTGAGGAAAGGAATAAAAAACAGAGAAATATCAAATTTCCCCATTTCTGGCATGAAAATAGTCATGATTTTAAGAAAAAAAAGGGCCATCAATCCCATCACCATAACAGCGCCGTAGCAGACTAACAGGACATGAAATCGTTTTTGAAGAAGCACATAGATAATACTTGCGGCCAGAAGGAAAGATAACGGCATAACCCCTTGCAGGATAATAACCACCACCGAACTGAGGAGGCAGATCGTCATTTTTGTGCGAGCATCTAATCTGTGGATAAGATTACCGGGATATGTTATTTTGTTATTCTCTGATAATTCCTGCATGCTTTAACTCCTTCACAAAAAACACGCCGCTCCCAAGACCTAAAAGGCAGCCAAAATAGCCGATGGCCACGACTATTAGCCCAATGATGAAAAGTTTTGGTTCTTCTCTGAATGTCAGATATGATTAGCCCAGTGAGATGGCCCGCGATAAAATGTCAAACAACCCGACTAGGAGAATAAGAGCCCAGGCCCTCCTGTATCCGCCTATGGTAACGATAAGACAATCGCAGATTAGACCTGCTATGATCATTCCCGGCAAGGTCATCATATTTCCGCCCATCAATAAAAGAGAGACCACACTGCTGACAAAAACAAACAGGGTTAGCACACCAAACTTCCTGACTTTGTAAAGAAGCACAATGAGCAGAGATGTTGCAACCACGTTTTTCAGCACCATAGTAATCGGATTCATGCCGCCCCCAGCTATGGCAATCAAGAGTGTCGAAATCTTTATCAATGCTGCAAATATTCCGATAACGATTAGTTCTCTTGACTGCCAGTAGCGTTTTTTGACACCTGGTGAATTCATTTTCCACCCTTTCTATTTCTCTTTCCACAAAGCCAACTGCCTCAACAGTTTTTTTGCCATTTTCCTCTGCCCGGGAAAACGGGTGGCTTTATGTAAGGCCTTTACGGCCATTTCATTATTATCCACCTGTAAGGCGCAATAGCCCATCATCAGATGCGGCCTGCCATCTTTGAGATTTAAGCGAGCGCTTTGATCAAAGGCATTATAGGCCTTGTCAAACTCCTCTATTTCGTAAAGTACCTGGCCCATCATAAACCAGAGTTTGGATGTCGGCTTTTCCTTCAAGGCCCGGTTTAAGGCGTCTATGGCATTTGACATTTTGCAGGCTGTGATATACGCGGAGGCCAGTTTTTCATAACCTGCCGGATTATTCGAAAGGCTCAGGGCCCTTTCATAGTATTCTGCCGCCTTCAGGGGAATCCCTATGGCGTTAGTGAGATCACCAAGCAGCATAATATCCTCCCTGCTTATGGAACCCAGGTACGAATGTATGGTCAGCGCGGTCACAGCTTTTTTGTATTCATTTTCCTGCAAATGAAACTGTGCCAGGAGCTTCCACCATCGGGGGTCGTTTCCATTTTGTTCCAGCAATCTGTGGATTACCTCAAACGCCTTTTCCTTGAGCTGAAGATCCATATAGACTTTTAACAGCGCCTCAAGCCATTCTTGTTTGGGTGGTCCTATTTCACCTGACGATAGATACTTTAAATGCGGAAGGGCTTTCTTTTCTTTTCCGGCCATAATATAGAAGGCAGCTACATTATAAAGGGCTGATGGATCTTTTTTCTCATCAGTCTCATACGCTTTTAAAAGGCAGTCTCCGGCCTGCTCGTACTGTTTCAGATCAAAAAAGACTTTACCCATATTTTGCCAGATAGCAGCGTAATCAGGATACAGATGAGCAGAGGTCTTATAGTGAGAAAGTGCCTCTCTTTCTTTTCCCATCAATGCCAGGGCATTTCCCAGAATAAATTCCACCAGGTAATGAGATTTTTGTGGATACTTCTGAACGTATTTCTTGAGATATTCTTCAGCTTTTCCGTAGTCCTTTTTTTCCATCGCCTGCTGGGCGCCATATACTGCTTTCCGGACTGCCGGCGTCAATTTAGGAGCTTCACTTTTGGCCAATGCCGGGCAATAAATTAGGCATATGAGCTGAAAAATTAAAACAATCAGTAAAAAGTTTTTCATCCTCACATCCGTTTCAATAATCAATAGTCAATAGTCATTAGTCAATGGCTACCCCCCCATCTTGAATTCAATGGTTGTAACAACCCAGGTGGAAACCGCATTACCGCGTACTTTCCCTGGAGAGAATTTCCATGAGGGGAGTGCTTTTAGCACGCTCTTGTCAAAGATGCCTGCCGGTCTTGAACTCAGGATCTTGACCCTGCCCACATGCCCTCTCTCGTCCACCAGGAACTTAACCTTCACTTCACCGAAAACCCTAAGTCTCCTTGCCCGATAGGGATAGATCGGCTCCATCTTAAAAACCGCTATGGGCATCTGGTCCACCTCACCCTGGAGGTAAGACTCCTTTGGACTGAAAACAGCTGGTCCTTTTGGGGGAGGGGTCACAGCCATACCCACTGTGAGCCTGGGATTGATCTCAAAGGTGAGTTGAGGCGTCTCAATCTCAGGCCTTTGAGGAATGGCCCTTTTTTGAAGCTTCAATTTGACCTTAGGAATCACCTCTTCAAGCTTTTTCTTCTCTTGCAGTTCCTCCTTTTCCTTTTCAGGTGGTGGAGACGAAGGCCTTTTTAACTGGATTATATTTACAGGAATAATGGTCTCCAGCCCGCTTTTATTAAATCCTCTCTGTACAAGGAGAGGGAGCGCTGAAAACAACAGGATATTAAAAAGGAGTGCAAGCCCAACGGGTATAATGACTCTATTGTTCAACTACTCCTCTCCTGCGGTTTTGGAGGCGGCAATGCTTATGTTTTTTGCGCCCGCAAGCTTGCACTGGTCCATCACACGTATTACCACACCCGTGTGGTTTGCCTTATCTTCCACTATAACAAAAGACTCTTCCAGGTTCTCTGCCAGGTCTAATCCGTATTTCTCACCGGCCTTCGCAGCGAGGTGACGTAGATGCCGGCCGGCCTCCCAGACAAAAAAAAGCGCAACTCAGATGTTTTCTGCAATCCAAGTTACGCCTTCACTTTTATCCCGTCATAAGAAGTATGACGGGAAAACCGTAAGTCATCCCTTAACATTTTGCGACCACTAAGCGATTTAGATACCTCTAACAAAAAGAAAACTCGCTGTCAAGGCTTTTTGTATATAACCAGGATCGCGGATTAAGGTCGATGAATTTTTCGTGTTAGTCGTTTAATAATAGTTGTACGGAAATATACAGCAATTTTATCTGAGGGCTATTGGTCTGGACCAACTATAAGTGTATATACATGGTCTTCTTTGAAAAATAATTGCTTTACCTTATACTGTTTTTCAGGAACGAGATCCAATACAACCCGTATTTTGTGCTTATTACCCTTATGAATGCCTATCCGTATCTGTTGGATAAATTGGCCGCCAACCGTGGTTTGCTTAATGATGCTATTGGCAAGACGTGTACCAAAAAAGTCGCAGACGACCCTCGGCTGGTCTCCCTCAATGGAAAAGGACTTAGGTGGATAAAAGCCATTGAGTGCAAATATAACCTTTTCTTCCCCTTCCTGTGTTACCTCAAATCGAATATCCATAATTTTCTTAGGAATTTCTGTGCTGGCTACTTGAGCCAGGACAATATTCGCCTTTTGGTTCGTCATATCAGACACAGTTTGAAACCCTCGGGACGAATGAATAGGAAGTAAAAGACATGCCAGACTCGCTGTTAGAATAGCAACAACCTTAGGTCCAATAATGGTGAAACATTTAGATCCAAAAAATGAGTAGCTGGCAGTCTTCATAGCTTTTCTCCTTGCTGTAATTTATGTTTTTATCTCGTCAAAAGCCTCTTGCTGTGACCTTTACAATGACTGAAAAAGTGGCAAAAGATTTCACTTTCTTTTCCCAAGGCCGCAGGTAACCCAAGACCAATTTTGTTTCTCCATTTCCTAAGGCCGTAAAATAAAGGATTTCTTTTCCAGGAGCCCCTAATAGATTTGACCGTGGTCGAAATTCCGTTTTTCCTGCTTTTAGAATGGAAGTATCCATTTCCAGTACATGCCAGCTATAACCTGTTGTAGGGTTGGCATCAAGGGTGATCACAAGAGTGTCTCCTGGTTCGAGCTTAACTGTAATTCCATCATCTTTCTTTTCTAAATAAATACTGGCGGATGCATTTGCCATATCATTTACAACTGACACAACGATCAATATTATTAAATACTGAAAAAAGCATTTCATATGTTGACCTCCTTCAAGAAAGGAAGCATACGTAAATTCAGCCGGCAGGAGGGCTCGGGATCGTAATGCACCTGGTGTCGATAGAAACATGGTCAATCAGCCCCATATTTTTACTAAATTCAATTTTTGCATACGCTACCGGCGGTGCAGGAGAGACTTCCCATATCTCGGTTATCCTGTACCATGTCCCGCTGCCGCCGCCGGAGTTTATTTCTTTCTTATCCCTTGAGATCATTGTAAATTGGTTTTCCTTGTCCGCATAGACTGTGGTTGTAAATACAGTTCCCCCATACTGAGAGATCACATACTGGAGCCAAAGTTCTGTTTTAAGTTTCGGGCTCTTGTGGTTTGGAATGACGAAGATCAAACCCGCAGGCACACCAGTGCCCATGGAGCCCCACATTCCGTGGCGGGCCCAGCCTTTCATACGCATGGGGATGTAAGTCCAATCGAAATACTTTTTATTAGCTGCGTAAAAGGTATAATCAGGCTTGCCGTAAGGATTAACCATGGAAGGTTTTCCGTCAGGGAGGAATGGTTCTTGTGGAGGGAGAGGTTTGCCTTTTTCATCCTTTCCTGTCTCATTAAAATCCCAGCTCTGATGGGTATAATAGGGATTGCCGGACCAATCAGGTGGGTTGATATAACCGGCCAGGGCAACATTGCCCGAGATGAAGAGTACCGTCAGGAGCAATGGGAAGGATATTTTTTTGATGAGAAATTTATTTTTCACTTTGACTATTCGTTATCCGGCACCAGTGCTGTGCTTGTACAGACACTGGGTACCGGGACGCCCGCGCCAAATCTTTGTCGGGCAGGGAAAATGCGCTTATGATCTCCTGTAGCGAATACCGATCAGGCCAACGAGACCGGAGCCAAGCAGATAGATAGCACCGGGGATGGGCACAGAAGAAACCTTGACATTGTCGATAAAGCCTATACCGAATTGCCCCGGGTCCTTAAAATTATCTAATTCGAATAACAGCGAAAGCTGCATGGGAGTGTCAAACTGAAAGGTCTCTTCATAATGCTGCCAACCCTGGATCGTCGGCGTTATCCACGCAGAAATGGTATCCTTAAAATTTATCCTCAGGATCTCGTTGAAAAAAACCGAGTCATCGCTTATCAGGGTCACCACAAAGTCATCCCCGACTTCACTCCCCAGGGAACTGAAGGACCAGAGGTTGTAGTCGAAAGAGATTGAAATGGAGCCGGTTTCATCTATCTCAAACCCCTGACTCAGTTCTGAAGGCAGAAAGCCGGACGGGCTTAAAACCGCCTGTCGCTTGCCGCCCTTTGGGTCAATATTTGCCCAGCTTCCTTTGGCCTTCACGTTTGGGCTGTGGTCCCAACCGCTCAGCCCCGATTCAAAACCGCCGTTTTCAATCAGAGATGCTTTGGCGGCAGAGCCACCTGTTGTCAAAAATGCTGCAAATACAAATACAAACAAAAGAGTGATCTTTTTCATGGTATTTCCTCCTTTACGACAGGGCGGGTCCACGCCATCCCTGCCTATTCATGCGATCTCATAATTTTCCGGGTGGCCGTTGAGTTTATAATAAGGTGGCGTCCCGGCGCCTTTTTCTTCCACAACCAATCCTTGTGAGCACAACAGGGAAAGCCCCTGGGCCACTGTGTCAACAGTCTCCTCAATATATTCCTTTTCAAGCCACCACTGGCTAATGCCCTCCAGCGTGTCCTTCGACTCCTGATGCTTCAAAAGGTAGTTTAGAATATTATTGGCGATCCTCTTATCGGCCTCGTCATAAGAGGAAGCTCCTCTCACCTCAAACCCCATAAAATCCTTTCTGCCTACATACACAAGTAACGGCAAGCCTCCCCTTTTTGATGCCCCGACGAAAGGGAAGGCCCGCAAACTGCATTTTTGGAATGGATGGAAATGACGAATAATAGGTAGTTTAGCAAATGGTATGCCAAAAAATCTGCAAGTGTTTAACAAGGTGAATTTATTGGGTATTTAGGGGATAGAGGGGCGGAGTGAAGATGTGTAGGTGGGACTTTTTCTCCCATGAGTGGCTGGGGTTTCAGGGTGTTTCCCTGTATTTACGAGGAGATAGGTGGTGGGACATTTGTGTTCACAACCGGGACAAAAGCAGCCCGGGATCTGTTTCATTGTATTTCTTCACAAGACGACCAAAGACACGCCTGTCTTTTCCGGCCGCCTTTGCTGCGCGGGTTATATTACCATTGTAAAGGCAGAGGATATTGGAGACATACTCCCTTTCAAAGGCCCCAATAGCCTTTCTTTTAGCCTCCTGAAAGGTCTGGCAGGCCCTGGAACGGTGTGCGCCTTCAACAGAAAACGGGAGACATTCCGGCCCAATGAAATTGTCAGGCACCATGATTAAGACGTGCTGGACCATGTTTTCCAGCTCCCGGATGTTTCCCGGCCAGTTGTAGAGAGAAAGCATTTCCATGGCGGCAGGAGAAAATCTTTTAGCCCCGAATTTCCGTTCATATTTTTTCAGGAAATGGTTGGCCAAAATCGGGATATCTTCCGTCCGCTGTCTTAAAGAGGGTAGGTTAAGGTTGATAACATTGAGGCGATAAAAGAGGTCCTGTCGAAACCTCCCCGCCTCCATGCTCTCCTTAAGGTCAGCATTGCTGGCCGCTATGATGCGAACATTGGCCTTGATCGATTTGCCTGAGCCCAGGGGCTTGTATTCCTTGTCTTCCAGGAACCGTAGCAGTTTGGCCTGAGAAGCCGGATCAAGGGTGTCTACCTCATCCAGAAAGATTGTTCCACCCTCGGCCTCACGAATCAGACCAGGCCGGGAACTCCTGGCATCCGTGAATGCCTCCTTTGTATGTCCAAAGAGTTCGTTCTCAAAGAGTGCAGCAGGCAGGACTGCGGAGTTAACAGGGATAAAGGGGTATTTCTCTCTGGGACTCAGATAGTGAAGGGCGCGAGCAAAAAGCTCCTTTCCCGTACCTGTTTCCCCCTGGATAAGGACACTAACATCGCTTTTGGCCACTAGGGGGATCTTGTTCACCATCTCCAGAAAAATGGGGCTTTTGCCCACAAGTTTTTTTAGACCCCATTTTCCTGATAAACGCCTCTTGACCTCTTCAATCTCATGGAACGCTGGTTTTTTCAAAACTCTTTCGATCCCGGGAATGATATCCATAGCGTTTCACCCTAATATGGAAACCCAAATCACTTTCTATTCTTTGCACTGTTCATTGATCACTCACCACATTATTAAAGCATCAATGTCCGAGATGCCTTTCCAAAACCTTGCCTTTTATTAAGACCTCAATTAGCGCCATATCCGCAGCCGGCCTCCTACCAGAGCAAACAGCCCGCTTGCCAAAAGAAATATTGTGGATGGCACCGGCACGGGCGCTACATCACCGGGACGCACAGCCAGGGCCGGAGCTTCGTAAGTCTTGCTATCCGCGCCCTGGTAGCCGAGAAAGAAACCGAAGCCCCAGGCATTGTCCTGGTTATCCGCATGCTCCGTGCCGGACCAGCACCACATCACAGGTAACTTGTCGAAAACACCGGTGTTTTCAAGGCCATAATCTAATTGAGGAGTGCCGTCTGTTGCTATATACCCATTATTGTCAAGTTCAATGTGAAACAGGTATCCTATTTCAGAGTTGTAAAGATTGTAGCCCCAAGTGTAGGAATAAACATACTCTCCCCAATCACTGCCGGAGTCAGGCCCACTATAACCATATACATAAGAACCATCCACCGTGGCGGGCAGGCGCCAGTCATCATAGGTGCCATCGTTAAACGTCACTTCCAGGCTATCTGCCCAGGCCACCTGGTTAGCCCAGGTGTCAGCGCTTTTGGTATAATCATACCAGGTGATATCCATGTCTGTGTCATAGATAAGTTT
>JAUWMY010000012.1 GCA_030612945.1 Desulfobacteraceae bacterium | reverse complement strand
CAGGGAACGCAGAGAAAACAGAAGGCAGTAGGCAGAAGGCAGTAGGCAGGAGAAAGTGAAATAGCTAAAAACGAAAGGGGCATGGAGCAATTGACTATTTTCGATTGACTATTGACTATTGCATATCAACTCAGAGGACGCAGAGAGCCCCAGTGGAATAAAAAGACTAATGTATTCCACGGGGGGGCCCCGATAGCGGGATCTACGCTTCGCTCCGACAAGCAGAAGGCGGCAGGCGTGGAACACAGGGAACGCAGAGCAAAGAAACAAAGAAAAGTAAAGAATGAGGGTAAATTGAGTTTGGTGTGTTTTTTTGCAGCGCTTTTTCCTTTTTACACTTAAATGCGTATCAATTTACCAAACGTACATAATCTACATAGACTGTTCTTGGTTTTGACAGGCTCATAGCGAATATCCCAAGCCCTTGAATGTGATTTTGCGCTTATCTGGAGCATTTTCGATCTCCTTGAGTTGGGCAACTAAAGGGGACAGTAAAGGGGACAGGTACTTAATTTGCAAATCCCCGTGCCAGACGTCAAACTCCTCCTCGCCCACCCCCCAGTTCTGCACATCAGGTCGAGCATCGAGCCATGCTGTAATCTTCCCCAGTTTGGCAGCAGGGTCGTCCGAGCGACGGCCAAGCTCCACTACCACGTCAAGCTTGTCTTTATTCCCGCCACCGCCGCAGTAGCATCCATTTAATTCAATGGCCTCTTCGATGAAGGCGTCAAGAAATTAATCGAATCCGTCTTTCCGATTTCGCATGATAACGAGTTGTCGGCCCCACTCGGTAAATTCACCACAATGCTTCTTTTTACGGATCCTTTTCTTCATCTTCATTATTTTTCAACTCGCAGGTGAGCATCGGTGATTTGAAGCCTTTAAAGCCTAAAACTGAACAGGATGATCAAGAAATTTTTAATCGCTTGAGCCGCGAGAGAATAGCCGTCTGCTCCACTTGCTTGTTCTGCTCACCCCCTGTTCAGCCAGTAGTCTGGGCGACGTCGAAGGTCGGCAACTGCGATGATGCGCACGAAGCCAGACTTTACTTGATAAATGACGCCAAAGGGAAACCGGTTGACAAGGCAGCGACGGGTATTATTGGACATTGGCGACCATGCCTCAGGATATTGGATAATACGGTCAATTGTTGTGTAGACTTCTTGAGCAAAGTCTATACCGAGTCCATGACGGCAGTCCTCGTAGTACTCAACAGCCCTATCAAACTCCGTTTCCGCATGCTCGTGGAAATAGTATCTCATTTCCCGTGCTTTGCTCGAATTTTGGCGAAGACTTCTTCACCGGGGACCAGCTTAGCCTTGCCTTCCTCAATTTGGGACACGCGACGTTCCGCTTCCTCTGCCCAAAGGCGATTGATTTCCTTATCGATTGGAAGATTGAGGCTCGTCAGAAGCCTCTCAACCAGGCTTAGGCGGACGTTTGACGGAAGGGATAGGGCTTCGTCAATAACTCTGTCATTTGTTGTCGGCATAGTGTTCCTCCTTCACTGAACTATTTAAACATACATCACACGGTAAGGCAATAACGATTCATAAGCCAAAGTTCATTTTCCTGGTTTTCCAACTCCTTTGCCACCACATCGGTCTATTTGTACGGCTCCAGGAGACTTAAAAGCAATGAAGAGATAGCAAAAGGGGACAGGTACTTAGTGATATCCTTAGTGCCTTCACCTATGACGAGACGGGTAATTATTCGGAAACCGCTCATGTCAGTGCTACACCCACCCCGGACCCAACCCCTCCACCAAGTCCACCAACAGGCTTGGAAATTGTTGAACCTTAATCCCCTTTACCCATTTCAGCTCAAGGCTGTTTTGGGCAAATAAATCAGACATAATATAAACGATCTATTTATCTCACACAGAGAACGCAGGGCACAAAGAAGACAGAAGGCAGTATGCAGTAGGCAGTAGGCTGGAGAATGTGAAAAGGACAGAGGGCATGGAGCGATTGACGATTTTCGATTGGCTATTGATTATTGTATATCAAATCAGAAGACGCAGAGAGCATGGGATAAACAGTATGCAGTAAGCGGTAGGCAGAAGGCAGCGCGGGAACGGGGGACATCCGTCAATAAGTAAGTAACTTTTCCCAGAATCAGCCGATAGGGGGAGGAAAGTTAAAGGCAAAGGGGCCATCATTCTTGACATTACAAAAAAACCAATGATTTTCCAGGTCTTTTTTAGTCTTAAACAACCCATTTGGGGCCCAAAATGGGCAGTTTAACGAAATGAATGTATGAAGGAGAGACGTCGGAAACAGATGAGATCTTTTTGATAAACACTACCTGCAAATCAGTTTCGTCCCAAAGACAACAGAAGGTGACAGAAAGGTGCATTGGCTGGTACTGCAGATGCAGAGGTATTAGGAAGCCCACTTTAGTTTAAGTTTTTTTTGAGAATGAGCACAATCTTGTAGGTAAAGATTGATAAGATTCTGATAGGGAACTCCGGTTTCTTCAGCCAGTTTCTTGAAATAATTGATAACATCAATACCTAGCCGCAGTGTCACCTGTTTTTTAAGGTGTTTGGCATAAGGATTTTTAACTGATTTTGAAAAATCGTATTCTTTTCTCATAATAGGAAACTCCCGTACTGTTTCTGTTCGTTTTTATTTGCCTTTCGGGCCGAAATAATTCTAATGACCATGTCATCCTCCATGTACAATGGCATACAACAAACGGAAAAGGGGACAGGTACTTTATCTGCACCCCAGCTCCATATTGAATTCTCCATGCCGATGCTTTATAGGCCGAATATCGACTCGGGAATTATCCTTTGATGAGCTGTTTGGCAGGACCTCTACCCGGATCCTGCTATCTTTTCCCCGGGGGAAATGCAACCGATGAATGCCATGTTCCATGGACAGATAAATTTCGGCACCCGGACCCTCAATCTCAAGTACCGCGCGATTCAATTCATCTTCAGCAATGCTGTATGCAGCTACCGACACTGTAAGCCCCAGCTGACGGCTCCAGGCCAACTCCATGTTTGCCGGCTTTCGAATCCACCGGCCTGCCGATTTTAACGGATCCGACGTACTCAATACCATCCATACTTCTGCCTGTCCTTCTTCGTCCAGACAATTTTCCCATTGACGAAAGGAATTGGCAGCCTGTTCCAGCGCCGGGGAAAGATCAGCAGGTGTCGGAGTATTTCCTTCTATAAGTTCTGCCAGATGCAGGATCGGTCCTGCAAAACGCTTTCATCCACTTCGAGAAAAAGTCGCCTTTGTTTGAAACCCACCCGGTGTTTGAGCTGTTCAAGTTCTCGAAGGGCGATGGTGCGAATGTGATTTCGGGTGAGGGGATGAAAATGAACCATCCGGTCAAAACGATTCAGAAACTCAAACCTGAATGTTTCGGAAAGCCTCTGATCCACCTCCCTGTCCATTGCTGTCAGATCTCCCGTAGGATTAAATCCAATGGTTTGCCCGCGGTACACTTCGGCTCCGGTATTGGAAGTCATAATTATGATCATCGAGCGGCAGGATACGGTTTCAGCAGCTCCGTTTATGAAGGCCCCCTCATCGATCAGCTGTAGAAACCGATCATGAACCTTGGGGTGCGCCTTTTCAAACTCATCGAGGAGTAAAACAGCAAACGGCTGTCCGCTGATCCGACGTGTTAAAAGCCCCCGGATCTGTGCCGGTCTATGATCGTCCGGATCCCCGAAAAGCGATTGCGCATGCCTTTCCAGGGGATAATCCGCCATATTGAGCCTTACAATCCGATCGCGGCTGCCGAACAGTACCTCGGCCAGAAATTGGGCCAGGTGGGTTTTCCCAACGCCGGTAGGACCCACAAAGAGAAATGTCCCAAAAGGCCTGCGCATATCGGACAATCCTGATTTAATCATGCTGACCATTTGCACGATTGCATGTATGGCTTCTTGCTGACCCAGCACGGCATTCTTGAAGCGGGCCTCAAGATCCTGAAGTTCCAGCGGAAGGGCCGGATCGATCAGCAGATTCGGAACCCGATGGTGGCTGCAAAACCGCTCGATCACGTCTGTGCCGGTAATGGTGCGGCCATCTTCCAGCAGGCTGCCGGTGTGAGTCAGAAGATCCAGCGCTTTTCTGGGCAGACGATCCCGGGCCAGGAACCGATGGGAGAGATAAAGGGCTTCCTCCAGGGCATCGGGTGAAAAATTCATTCGGCTTTGGTTCTGCTGCTCTTCACTCCACAGCTCAAGAATTCGATGAGCGGTGGTCAGAGACGGTTCCTCGATGGTTATGGTGAGAAACTGCTGCGAAAGTTCAGGAGTTTCCTCCAGCATGGATTGAATTGTCTTCCTTTCTCCCTCTGCCAGGATCGGCACTTGCAGCTGAAAAGACAGCAATTGAAGCTGCGGCTCCAGGTTAAACGCATAAGCAAGATGCAGGTCCCGAAAATAGGGGATTATATTACAATCGGGATCAAGGAGGGAGGTTACCAATTTTTGCATTTCAGGGCGCATCTGGCCGCCGGGCTGCTTTAATCCGGAGGCCCGCCGCCGCAAAGAGAGCTGCAGGACCTGCTGACCTTTAAGTTCCCCAAGCGTACTGCCGGATTCAATGCGCCGTACAAGCTCGTGGATGATCGACGTTTTTCCAATACCTGATTCACCGGTTATAATGGGGTTGCGACCGGCGAGTATGCATGTGGAGATTGATCGGCTCTTGGCGGTATTCAACTCGACTGTTGAAGTTTGCCTGCTGGATGGCACTGTTCAGTTTACGCCGTTTAACTTCAAGTTTTCGAAGCTGTCGGCGTACCTCCGCCATATCGAAATCAGGAACGGGACGGCGACGGCCGTCATCATCTCTTGCCAAGAATAACCTGTCCCGGTTCTGCCTGGTCTCAGGTAAAATATCTTTGAAAGTTTTGATCCTGGCATCATACTCCGAACGGAGTTCCAGCGCCTCATAGATATATAATTTTCTTTTTTCTGCCATGGTTGTACTCCTTAGCTGTCACCCTGTCATGGAAATCTACACCAAGCATCCTATTGTTTTTTCAGCCAGCCGTATAGGAGCCGAATCGAAGGCCCCCGGACTACAAACTGACCGCTTCGTCGGTGGGGCTTACGGTCTTGTTATTGGCCCATAAAAAAAGCCCCCGTCAGCATGATTAATTACCGAAGGGGGCTTTAATAGCACACTGAAATAAAAATGCTTACTTCATAGGCCCACCTCCCTGGGGTGAGTCTATAAAAGAAATAGCATCTGGATGATTGATGGTAGAGAGGGATCAGGACTTCATTCTTGATAGTTTTCGCAACAGGGATGCGGTTGAGAATGTAGGGACAGCTCTGAGGTGAAAGCATTTATTCAACACGAAGGTCACGAAGAAGCACGAAGTTTTGGCAGGTTGTGGCTTTGTGAACTTGTCAGGGATGAGGTGTTATGGTGACGATCGTAATCAGTCCTCTCTCGGGGCCATAATACCAGCACACTCGGTAGGTGCCAGGTGTTTTCTGCTGAGCATATGCCTCGAAGACCTTTTCCCCGTTAGGACCTTTGAGGGATCTAAATTCGTGCGTGTTCAGAGAGGGATGTCGCAGGTTGGTTTCAAGAAACCCAAGGCATTTCCTGGCGGCTTTGAGGATATTTCTTTGCGAAGGGTTGTTTTCAATCTCCCGAAGATCGGCGTCGGCTTGGGGCGTGAAAATTAGTTCGTGCATCGGTCGCTATTTGGCGTACTTGGCAAAAGATCCGCGCTTGACAGACCCCTTCTGAGAAAGCCCGGTGAGGACTTTCTTGAAGGAGTCCCTATTTTCGAAAAGCCAGGCCTCCTCGACTGGAACCTCCATCATGGGTTCGAGTACAATTCGAGGACCATCCGTGTAAGCTCGAACGGAACGGATGTTTCCGGGAGGGAGAAGTTTGGTTAGAGAGATGCGTTTCTTGGAGTCGATGGTCAAGCTGATCACATCCATGGACGGAACCTCCATTTCCATATACTATTATAACCATAACCAAATGTGGGAATGATGTCAAGTGGGAATTCTTCAGAAAACCAAATTAGGCATTTGGGCGGGGTCGGACCAAGTGCGAAGGAAAAGAAACAGGAGAAAGGGGACAGGTACTTAATGCTTGAAATAAGCGCGGAATTCGCCAAAAATGTCTTCGCTCAAACACAAAATGAAACTTTTATTCAAAATCATGTTAATTATTAAATCAGGCAGGCTGTCTGGCTTAAGCAAGGCGGAAACCACAATATTGGTATCTACAACAAGTTTAAACATAATCGTAAAAAGAGGCAAATGATGCATCTAAGCAGCAGAAAAAAAGGGGCCAGGCGAAGAATACTTAACTTAACCTCTCCTTTTGTGTTATTTAGTATCAAAGTCAAAGAGGACTTGGGAAATGAATGATAGAAAAGCAAGTGGAGAAGGGGTAGGTAAAAGAGAAAATGCGTTATAAGAACCAATTTGACCCATCCAGGTTGATCCAAGTCGCTTTATGCACGATGGTGAACGGTATAATTCCATTAAATAATCAAAGAGTTAACGACTTCAAGGACTTAGCGCAGTTGGACGGCATCAATTTTGCGTATGACCTGTGTGCTGAGGAAAATTTGAACCGGGAAATGATATTTTATAACCGCTATTGGTTATTACCGGTGTCAGTTGATAATATTAAGACATATGATCGAGGCAGATTGAATACTGATTGGAGGCTATATAATTATGAAAAGTAAGGAACGTGATGTGTCCTACAGTGGTACACCAGTTAATCTATTTGCGGATGCTGAACGTAGCGCTGTACTAAAAGAAATAGCATTTAACATTCCGGATGTAATTTTGAAGGAACGACAGTTATGCGACCTCGAACTCCTGGCGACTGGAGCATTTTCACCTCTTGAAGGCTTTATGACCCGGGCTGATTATGAGTCTGTTCTTGACCGAATGCGCCTTCAGAATGATCTCCTTTGGCCTGTCCCGGTCTGTCTGGATATTTCTGATATCCAGGCTAAGACACTTGAAGCGGGCCAGTCTGTGGCGCTCAGGGATGCGGAAGGTTTTCTTCTTGCTGTTCTGCATATTGAGGATATCTGGGCTGTTGAAAAGGAAAAAGAAGCCTCAAAGATCTATGACACCCTGGATCGAAACCATCCTGGCGTTCGATATCTCTTTGAAAACGGCAGTGACTACTATCTGGGGGGAAAAATTGAGGTTACGAGTTTGCCTCTTCACTCTGATTTCAAGCAGCTTCGGTTGGCACCTGAAGAAATTAAAACCACTTTCAAGAGGCTCGGTTGGCAACGGATAGTGGGATTTCAGACAAGTAACCCGATTCACCGGCCCCAGTTGGAGATAGCCATCTCTGCCATGCGGCAGGCCAAAGCCAACCTGCTCCTTCTCCCCATTGCCGGTATGACAAAGCCGGGGGATTTCGACCACTATACCCGTGTCAGGTGCTATCGCGCGGTAACCCACCGCTTGCCGCCGGATTCTTTTATCATAAACCTCTTACCCCTTGCCATGCGTATGGCAGGTCCAAGGGAGGCTATTTTACATTCTATCATCGCGAAAAACTATGGGTGCACTCATTTTGTTGTAGGACGAAACCATGCAAACCCCGGTTCGGATAGTCACGGAGCGCCTTTTTATGAAAGTGACGCAGCCTGCAAACTCACTGAAAAATTTAGCAAAGAACTGGATCTGAGTATTGTCAGTTTTGAGGAAATGGTCTATCTGCCTTTTGAGGATGAATACCGGTCGATAGATAAGGTGACGGATGGGATGCAGACCATCTCTCTTTCCGGGTCTGATATTCGGGAGCGAATACGTATAGGCCGGCGGATCCCCGAATGGGCCACCTTTCCGGAAGTCACTGACGAACTTCTCCAGGCCTATCCGCCGCCTCGAAAGCAGGGGCTTACGGTTTTCCTGACCGGACTTTCAGGTTCCGGGAAATCTACCATTGCCAAGGTGCTCTTGTCTCGATTCCTTGAAATAGGGGATCGTCCTGTCACTCTATTAGATGGAGACGTTGTCCGTCAAAATCTGTCCAGGGAGTTGGGGTTTTCCAAAGAGCACCGAGACATCAATGTTAGCCGCATTGGCTATGTGGCAAGCGAGATTACTAAGAACAGAGGTGTTGCGATCTGCGCGCCCATTGCACCTTATGAAGCGACAAGGGCGGGGATAAGGTCCACCATAGAAGCTTACGGAGGATTCATCGAAGTTCATGTGTCCACGCCCATTGAGGAGTGTGAAAAGCGAGATAGGAAAGGGATGTACGCCAAGGCCAGGGCAGGACTTATTAAGGGATTCACAGGCGGGGATGATCCATACGAGGTTCCCGCCTCCCCTGAGGTGCGCATCGACACCACGGATCTCACTCCGGACGAGGCAGCCCAGGAGGTCCTTCTGTTCCTGGGGCAGAAAGGATATATTTAGGGGAACCACACAAAAAACTATACCTGGAGGGTATAAAGGATGCTTCATGCAGTAATACTGGCAGGAGGAAGCGGAACACGGTTTTGGCCTCTCAGTCGCGAGAAGATGCCGAAACAGTTGCTCCATATACTCGGGGATCGAAGTATGCTCGCCATGACCCTGGATCGGGCATGTGCCCTGGTACCTGAAGAACGGATTTGGATCGTTACCACGCGTTCTCAGGCAAGCGAGATCAAACAGGAACTCCACACACTCCATTTAAAAAAGCTCCAGGTAATCGAGGAGCCGGCCGGCCGAAATACGGCTGCAGCTATTGGTCTTGCTGCTGTACGAATCCATCAAAATGATCCCAAAGGTGTACTGGCGGTTTTACCTTCTGACCACCATATTGAGAAGAAAGACCGCTTCCTTGAACTGCTGCACGCTGGTAAAAGGGTGGCTGAAGCGGGATGGTTAGTGACCCTGGGTATCAGCCCAACAAGGCCGGAGACAGGATACGGATACATTGAGAAGGGTAGCCGTATAGACTCATTAGATCTAAGCAACCTCGAATTTGATGTCTTTAAAGTCTCACGATTTACTGAAAAGCCAGATCAGGAGACGGCGGAGAAATATTTGCGCTCCGGAGACTTCTTTTGGAACAGCGGGATTTTCCTGTGGCGGGCAGATCAATTCATGGATGAGATGAAAAGATCCCTTCCCGAGCACTACAGGGGCTTGATGGAGATTGGTTCCCTTGGTGATCTTTCCTCAAATCCGGATCGGGTAGCGGAGATCTACGAGGGGTTAACTGCCGTTTCAGTGGACTACGGGATAATGGAACATTCGGACAAAGTGGCTATGATCCCTGCCAACGTTGGATGGAGCGATGTGGGAAGTTGGGCGGCCTTGAAGGAAATTAATGAGAAGGACCTGAACGGCAATGTGGTAAAGGGGAATGTTCTGGCTGTGGATAGCCGAAATTCCCTGCTTTATGGTCAGGATCGTCTGGTTGCTGCCCTGGGGTTAGAAGGATTGGTTGTTGTAGACACTCCGGATGCAGTTTTGGTATGCCGCGAAGATATGAGCCAGGACGTGCGGAAGATTGTAAAGCAATTGCTCGATGAAGGAAGAGATGAGGCCCTGGTGCATCGGGAAGTGCTCAAGCCATGGGGTGCATATAAGGTGCTGGATCTTGGGGAAGCATACCAACTGGGATGGTTGGATGTGTTGCCGGGGGAACAGTTAAGTTTGAAAAGCCATACACACAGAGCTGCACACTGGATTGTCGTAGCTGGCACAGCTACGGTGACGGTTAATGACAGGATTGTAGATGTGTTGTGCGGAGAGCATATACATGCCCCTGAAGGGAGCCTGCATCGAGTTGAAAATCGGGGGAGCGAAAAACTTCGAATGATTGAAATACAAACGATGTCAGGTGCCAGACAAAAACGGAGCTTATTATGAGAATTGTACTTATTGGAACCGGATATGTGGGCCTGGTGTCCGGGGCCTGTTTGGCGGAGTTCGGCCATCATGTTATTTGTGTAGATAAGGACCAGGACAAGATCGCCTCTTTGAAACAGGGGATTGTTCCAATATACGAACCCGGATTGAACGATATGGTCGAGAGAAATGTCTCACAAAGCAGACTTTTTTTCACTACGCATCTTGAAGAGGCGGTTAGGAAGGCCGACGCCGTTTTTATCGCTGTAGGAACACCATCGTCAAGAAGAGGAGACGGTTACGCGGATCTCACTTATGTTTATGAGGCGGCCAGGGAACTGGCTCCCTTTCTGAAGGCCTATACTGTAGTGGTAGATAAGAGTACGGTCCCGGTCGGGACAGCTCGTCAGGTGAAGCGGCTGATAAAAGAGGCGAATCCGGATGCGGATTTTGACGTGGCCTCCAATCCTGAGTTTCTCCGTGAAGGGGCTGCTCTTGGTGATTTCATGCGTCCTGACCGCGTGGTGATTGGCGTGGACAGTGACCGTGCTGTGGATGTGCTCAAAAGGGTTTATCAGCCGCTTTATCTCATTGAAACACCCATGGTGATTACAGGACTCGAAACGGCAGAGCTAATCAAATATGCGGCTAACGCCTTTCTGGCCACCAAGATAAGTTTCATTAATGAGATGGCAAACCTTTGTGAGGCAGTGGGAGGAGATGTGGTGGGGCTGGCCAAAGGTATCGGGTTAGACGGTCGAATCGGGAAGAAATTCCTGCATCCCGGGCCGGGATATGGTGGTTCGTGCTTTCCTAAGGATACCCTTGCATTGATCCGGGTTGCACAGGAGCATGGCTCTCCCTCTCGAATTGTGGAAACAGTAGTAGAGGTGAACGCGGCCCAAAAGGCCAGGATGATCTGGAAGATACGTAATGCGCTGGGCGGAAGCGAAGCAGGTAAGACAATTGCCGTGCTGGGGCTTACGTTTAAACCTGAAACTGATGATATGAGGGAGTCGCCTTCATTGACGGTATTGCCAGCCCTCGTTGAGAAAGGAGCGATTGTTAGGGCCCATGACCCCCAGGGGATACCTGTTGCCGAAAAATTAATGCCTGAGTTACAATACTTTGATGATCCGTACGAAACTTGTATAGATGCAAGCGGGGTTGTTCTTATGACTGAGTGGAACCAGTATCGAGCTCTCGATTTGAAGAGAATCAAAGATTTGATGAAAGATCCCATTTTCATTGACTTGCGGAACGTCTATGATCCGAAAACCATGTCTGAGCTTGGTTTTTCTTATACATGTGTGGGGAGAGCGAACGGATCGTAAAGGCTTGAGGCTGAAGGCGAACAATAATGAAACATGAAAAAAAGACAGAAAAACAACTCACCGATGAACTGGAAGCCTTGCGCCAACGGGTAACCGAGTTAGAGGTATTGGAAGTAGAAAGGAATCGGACTGAGGAGGCCTTGAGGAAGACAAATACTTTTCTCAAGAATATATTGGACAGCTCATCTTCCATTTCCATTCTCTCAACTGATCTTGAAGGCACTGTGCTGTTCTGGAATAAGGGTGCAGAAAACATATTTGGATACAAGGCTGATGAAATGGTCGGCCGGCAAAAAATAGATACTCTATATTCTGATGATGAAACAAAAAGGGTGACAAAGGAACTCAGCGCATCATTGTTGAAGGATAGGGAGGGAAAAAGTTGCGAAATTAAAGAAATAACAAAAAATGGGCGCGAACTTTGCATACACCTGACATTAAGCCCCAGGTTCGATGAGAATGGTGAAATTGTGGGAATCCTGGGGATTGGTGAAGATATCACTGAACGCGTGCAGGCGGAGGAAGCGCTCAAAAACAGCCAGGAGAAGCTCTATCAGGCACAGAAGATGGACACTCTTGGGACCTTAGTAGCTGGTATGGCCCATGAGATCAACAACCCCATCAACCTGATTATGTATAATATTTCTCTTTTTCAGAAGGTCTGGCATGATTGCTTACCTGTTCTGAACCAATATGGAGGCAAAGAACCCGGTAGGAAGTACGGTGGTTTGACCTATGATTTTTTAGAAGAAAATTCAGACCGGCTGCTTTCCGATATGGACATGGCTGCAAATCGGGTGGCCAAGATTGTAAGTGATCTTAAGAACTTTGCCAGGCAATCAAATGTCGTCGATAAGAGTTCCATGCGGATTAATACGGCAGTGGAAAATGCTTTGCGACTGGCTCAAACCAGCCTTCGGAAGTCAGGAGTTGAACTTGAAATTGATCTTGCCAGCGATCTTCCTTTGCTGAAAGGGAATCTCCAGAATATTGAACAGATAATTTTGAATTTAGTCATAAACGCTGTCCAGGCGATAGATCACGACCAGGGAGTGGTTAGGATTGCGACCGGATTTCAGAATAAGGATAGACGAATATTTGTTTCAATAACGGACAATGGCTGCGGTGTTGCCCCGGACATTTCTGATAAGCTTTTTGATCCGTTTGTTACTGACAAACAGGCTGAAGGAGGCACGGGACTTGGCCTTTCTGTAACATACAGTTTGGTCAATGCTCATGACGGAGAGATTGTTTTCCAGAGCAACAAGGAAAAGGGGACAACCTTTACCGTTTTTTTGCCTACCGTTGTCAAAGAAGCAACAGGCAGGATTCTTGTTGTGGACGATGATATATCGATTCGGGATATGCTGATACAATCACTTACCGAGGCAGGGCCTTACCTGGTGGATGAGGCGTCCAATGGAATAGAGGCTTGCATCAAGCTCGGGACATATCGCCCGGACCTTCTCATTTTAGATATGTTTATGCCCGAGATGGATGGCCTCGAGGTCTGTCGCACAATAAAGTCGGAACCTGAGTTCTCCCATATGAAAGTGATTATTACCACAGGATTTCCAGATCACCAGAAATTGAAAGAAGTTGCAGCATTGGGTTTTGACAGGGTACATTACAAGCCTTTTAATTTACCGGATTTTCTTAAGGCAGTCAGCAATATTTTCAGCGAGGATTAAGACTCTTGGAAGGCTAATTAACTATGGAATCTATTCCCGACAATCATACCCCGATCCTTGTTGTTGATGACGACGTAGGTCTCCTTTCGAGTATCAAGGCCACACTTGTCAGTTCGGGCATTCCTGAGCCAGTCCTTGTTTCTGATGGCAGGCGTGTCATGGACCTGGTCAGGGAGCACCGTTTTATGTTAGTGTTTTTGGACCTTGTCATGCCTCACATAAATGGTATGGAGATTCTTCAACAAATAAAGAAGGAGTTTCCGGAAATAGAATGTGTGATTGTGACAGCCACTGACGATGTCTCCTCCGCAGTTCAGGCCATGCAATACGGCGCATATGATTATCTCGTCAAACCACTCAACAGTGAAAAGCTTATTATAGTCATCAATCGTGCCCTTGAGAGATATAACTTGCGACAAGGCCTGGCCCTTTTTGAAAAAAAGCAATCATTTTCAGACCTGAAAAATCCCCAGGCTTTTACTGATATGATAGCGGAAGATGAGTCAATGGCATTAGTGTTTCATCAGGCTGAGTCTGTTGCTCCCACCGATTACAGTGTTGTCATCTCAGGGGAATCCGGGACCGGCAAGGAGATGCTGGCCCGTATAATACATGATTTGAGTAATCGTTCAAATGGTCCTTTTTTTGCGGTGAATATGGGCGCTTTTAGCAGAACGCTTTTTGAAGATGAATTTTTTGGCCATACCAAAGGGGCCTATACAGGTGCTGTAAGCGAGAAAAAAGGCTTCTTTGAGGCTGCGCGGGGTGGCACGCTTTTTCTGGATGAGATAACTGAACTTGAACCATCGCTGCAAGGTAAACTCTTGAGAGTCCTGCAGGAGAGTGAGCTCTATCGTCTGGGGAGCACAAGGCTTGAGAATGTTGACGTTCGAATTGTGGCAGCCACAAACCGTGACATTAACGGGGAAATTGAAGACGGGCGTTTTAGGGCTGACTTGTTTTATCGGCTAAATATGTGCCACATAAAAGTGCCACCGGTCAGGGAACGAAAAAAAGATATCTTGCCGCTGGCCCGCCATTTTTTAAAGATACACGCATTGAGAAATGAGAAGGAAATTGATTCATTGTCTCAGGATTTGGCCGGCCGTTTATTAGAATATCCCTTTCCGGGTAATGTTCGCGAACTGGAAAATATCATGGCAGCCGCAATACTCCTGGAAAAGGGGAAGGTCCTGACTTTATCTTCAGTTAGTGCCCTGTTGGCTAATTCAGAACCAGGCCGGGGATGTAATCAGGAACTCATTACCCTGTCAGAGTTGGAAAAGTTGCATATTCAGAAGGTGCTTGAGGCAATGAATGGAAATCGAACCCGGGCTGCAAAAATCCTGGGTATTGGCTTGAGAACGCTCCAGAGAAAAATAAAAATATTCGGAGCATTACCAACTGCGTCAATGTGACGCATGGTACGTCATTTTTGCGCACAAACGCTAACCTATTGAAATAGCGTATAGAAACTTAAGGAACTGTACAAAATGGTATGCCGTAATGACGCAGTATTCTAACCTCATATAGCTTTTCTTATACCTATGTTTTCTTTCCCGGAGTAGCATTCTTTAACCATTTGTAATTATAGACTAAATTAGGCTGTCCAGCCATTGCAGCGATTTGGCACGGTTTATGCTGTTTAAAACACAGTACAGGCTTTTTCCATACTGCCGAGAGTGTTATCCGGGAAAGTGCCTGAAGTGAACTAAAGTTAAAAGTGTCTAAAGTTAAGGAGTCGCTCCGCTCAGCATACCAAGTTTAGAGGGAGCATTGACAATTGAAACAAAATTTTCTGTGCATTTTTAACACAAACTTATTGATAAGGCGTTAATGCGTGAAAAAAGAAGCGAAAGACAATATCTCACAGCCATGCTTGTTTGACTAAATTGGGGATCAGGCCCAAGAACCTGTCAGGGGGATTAGATTAGCCTACTATATTAATTAGACACATATCGAACGAAAGGGCAAAACCGTCAAAAGGCGGTGACGCAAAGCTACGGGTCTAAAGCCGAAAGGATATGATCGCCGGGCTACCGAAGGTTATTAAAAAAACGCCTTTGAGTGTGTATGCCCAGAGGCGTTTTTTTTATGGGGAATAGGTTTCAAAAAATGGGATCGCAAAAGAAAAGGAGAAATCAGATGATGAGCTTTAAGAAGTGCGCCGGATGGTCTGTCATTGCACTGTTTTTCTGCTTTGTAACACCATGCCATGCCATGGATATAACCCTTGCCTGGGATGCTAACACTGAGCCGAATCTGGCCGGGTATATGATTTATTATGATACCGATGGTAGTGGCGCACCTTATGACGGTGAAGATGCTTGGGAAGGCGATTCGCCAATAGATGTGGGAGACGTAACAGAATTCACACTGAGTGATCTGCCAGATGGCGTTGTTCATTTTTTCGCCGTTACTGCCTACAATGATGAAAATCTTGAAAGTGGCTATTCCAATGAGGTGGACGCCATGTCAATTGTCTTGTCCCAGGGTTCGAACCTCATCTCCTTATACAGACAACCTGAAGATACAGATATTGCATCGGTATTGAGCTCCATTTCCGGAAAATACACAAGCGTGTGGGCCTTTATAGATGATACCTGGAAGGTCTATGATCCTGTAAATCCCGGTTTCAGCGATTTGACGACCATGGAGGCTGGAAGAGGTTACTGGGTTGAGATGAATGAATCCGCAACAATGATTGTGGCCGGTTTGGTTCCATCGAATTCCACTGACCTTGTGAATGGTTCGAATCTGGTGGGGTATAATTCGGCCAATTCCTGTGACACCCCTGACGCTATTGCATCAATTGAAGGGCAGTGTGTGTCTGTATGGGCCTTTATAGAAGGTAGTTGGAAGGTGTATGACCCTGCCAACCCTGGATTTAGCGATCTGACGACCATGCAACCAGGTTATGGTTACTGGATTGATGTCTCAGAGGCATGTGTATGGAATGTGCCATAAGCAGAAACATGAGCTTCGGAGGTTCTTTAGAGCATTTTAGTTTACAGCGACCGAGTTTCGATTGGGTAGAAATGATGCCCAAAGGAGGGATCAGATGATGAGGTCTAAAAAGTACTTATGGTGCTTTTCAATTCTGTTTTTATTTTTCTCGGCAACTATGGCTGAGAGTGCAAACACTCGGCCAGCGAGAATTGTCGGCACAGTGACGGTTGATGGGGAAGTGCTAACCCAGGATACCGACGAAGGCTATACATTCGAGGTGACCCGGGAGGACGGAACCTCTTATGTGCCTGCTGCCGAACTTACAGATGGGCTCAATTGTCCTGATGGATATAGTATAAATGTGCCGCTTTATGACCCAGATGATCAACCAGAAGGAGCGAATCCGGGCGATACAGCTATATTTCATGTTTATAAAGACGGTTCAGAATTGTCTGTTACGTCTCCTGGCGGCGGTCAATTTACAGTGGGAGAGAGCGCTTCTATTAGTCGAATCGACCTTTCTGTTGTCTCACCCCAACCCACGCGATACCAATTGTTTGCCACAGTAACCGGCGGCCATGGTACTATTTCCCCCACAAGCGGGACTTATGATGAAGGGACTGTAGTAACCCTGACCGCGATACCGGAAACGGGCTATCGAGTCGAAGAATGGAGCGGAACTGACAACGACGGCTTCAAAGTTAATACAAACACTGTAACAATGAACTCCAACAGGAGCGTCACGGTTCAATTCGAAGAGATTCCGGCGACGCAGTACCAGTTAAGCGCGAGCGTAACAGGTGGTCATGGTACTATTTCCCCCACAAGCGGGACCTATAATGAAGGAACAGTAGTAACCTTAACTGCTACGCCTGAAACTGGTTACCGTGTGCAGGGGTGGAGCGGAACTAATAATGATAGCTCCACTGCTAATACAAATACCGTAACAATGAACTCCAACAGGAGTGTAACGGTTCAATTTGAAGAGATTCCTGCCACGCAGTACCAGTTAAGCGCGAGCGTAACAGGTGGCCATGGTACTATTTCTCCTACAAGCGGGACCTATAATGAAGGGACCGTAGTAACCCTGACCGCTTCTCCTGAAACGGGCTATCGTGTCCAGGGATGGAGCGGAACTAATAATAATCGCTCAACTGCTACTACGAAT
>JAUWMY010000029.1 GCA_030612945.1 Desulfobacteraceae bacterium | reverse complement strand
TCTATCCTGTTATCCTGTCAAATGCTTTTTACACCGGTGAACTATATACAAAAATATTTTATCAATTGATCAACATGAATAATACCGTCAAATTCAAGTTTTTCATCCGCCTGCTTTAGTATGCCTTTTTCTCCATCAGGCTCACCCAGACAGGTGACCACAATATCAGCTTCACTTAAGTCTTCGTTTTCCGTGTAGATATTTGTGGTTGCAACGACATGCATCCCAGCTTCTTTTGCGGCCAAAAGCCCATTCCTTGAATCCTCAATCACTACGCACTCATCTGGTTTGAGCCCGGTTTTTTCAAGCGCAAGTAGGTATATCTCCGGATCCGGCTTTTTCTTGCTGACCACATCCCCTGCCAGGACAAATTCAAATTTTATATCTTTAAGCATTCCGTTGGCTATTGCGTTGGCTGATCTTTCGTTAGCTGTAGTACAAATACCAACTATAAGACCTCCATCCACTGCCTCCTTCATTAGCCTTTTAACACCGGTTCTCAATGGAAGCTTGCCGGTTTCTATAAGTCCAATAAAAATTTCTGTTTTCTTCTTATGAAGTTTCTTTATGAGTTCACCTTCTTCATCTGGCTTCATGTCAGGATGAACGCCTTCGGCATGGAAATAGTGCCTCATTCTTTCCTTTCCCCCGGAAATTTGAAGAAGTTCATGATATTTTTCCACATCCCACTCAAAATCATAACCAAATTCTTTAAAGGTCTCATTAAAGGCCACCCTGTGGCCATCCTTTTCCGTATCAATTACAACCCCATCCTGATCAAAAAAAATCGCCTTTATTTCTGACATCTTCGATACCTCCTAACCCGGATAAACCGGAAAAGTGCCTAAAGTGAACTAAAGTTTGAAGTGAGCTAAAGTTAAGGAACTTCGTGATCTATTTCTTGAAAAAATTTGGGCCCATCGTTGATTAGAGCGACAGCATTTGTTCACATCATGTAGGGTGGCATTTTATATGCCACCGGTACCCCGGTCGGGTATAAAACCCGACCCTACAATGCTTCTGTGATATGTCCCTAACTTGGTTTTCATACTAATCCAACAAATTGTTTGCTGAATTAATAGTAGTAAGAAGCCCTAACAGTACGTAACCGAGGATTTTGATCAGCTTGCCTGTTGGTGCCCGCCTGTCTGCGTGCTACGCACAGGCAGACACGCAAACAGTTAACTCAGCTAAATCTTCTACTGAAACTGTATCCGATTTGAAAATTCAAATATTACCTCCAACTTTAGACACTTTAGATCACTTTAGTCACTTTAGTCACTTTAGTTCACTTAAGGCCAACTAATTCCTCATGCCTTCCCTTCACATCCAAGTATATCAATCCAATAATAAACTCTATTCATGATAGCATCTCTAACGGCTATATCAATTTTGCCAGGGTTATATTCGTCCCTGTGAGATGAAATATAGTCGTGAGTGGCATCAATCAGCGCATGTTTTAAATCCGTTGATACATTGAATTTTGAACCTCCAAGAGACACCAGTTTTTTAGACACTTCTGGCTGCAGACCAGTTCCACCATGAATCACAAGGGGGATCTTTGTTTCGTCCCCATTAATCAAGTCTGCTATTTCTTTCAGCCTGTCAAAGTCGAGTTTTGGATTTTTTGTCTTATATACTCCGTGTGCGGTTCCAATTGCCGGCGCAAAAATGTCGACACCCGTTTGATCAACAAACTCCAATGCCTGTTCCGGATCACACAAGGCAGCCTCATCCTCCGCAACTTTGACCTGGTCTTCAATACCGGAAACCGTGCCCAGCTCTCCTTCCACTGAAATATCTCCAATCCCATGGCAATAGTCGCACACTTCCGTGGTTTGTTTTATATTTTCCGAAAAAACCTGCTTTGAAGCGTCGATCATAATATTTGTATAACCCGCATCAGCACACTCTTTACAATATCCCACATCAGTGCAATGATCCAGATGTAAACAAATGGGTATAGATGCGGATTCTGCCAACGTCTTATAAATAATAGCCAGAACTCTGGGCCCCAAAAATTTTGATGGCGTCACAGATGTCTGGATTATGAGTGGTGCCTTCTTGTTTACTGCAGCCTCAACTACTGCTTCCATTTGGATTAGATTGGTAATATTAAAGGCTCCAACCGCATACTTATCTTCCGTGGCTTTCACAAGCATCTCTTTTGCATTTACTAATGCCATTTTTCCCTCCTTATATCATGTTTATTCATGCCTGTCGTAGTGAAACGAACTTGTCCGCCGGTATTATGGCGGAGATCCCGCTATCGGAGCCCCGCGGATCGCGGGGCTATCCCGTCTTGAGATATACATCCACGTTTCAAATTCGTTACCTGAGTGCTGAACGCTGATCGCTGACAGCTCCCTAATTGGGTTTTTGCTCAATTAGGATAGCAGATTATCAATCGGAGTAAATTCGAGGTCAAAAGCATCCGCAACACCCTTATAGGTCACTTTGCCTTTGACAACGTTAGCGCCGAGTTTAATTTCGAGATTCTCCTTCATGGCCTTTTGCCATCCTTTATTCGCTATCTCGACCGCATAAGGGAGGGTCGCATTGGTAAGGGCCATGGTGGATGTTTTGGGGACCGCCCCTGGCATATTGGCCACACAGTAATGCACTACTCCCTCAACAACATAAGTCGGTTCAGAATGGGTGGTCGCTTTTGATGTTTCAAAGCATCCTCCCTGATCGATTGCGACGTCCACCAGCACCGCCCCCTTCTTCATGGTTTTCAGCATTTCCCGTGTAACAAGTTTGGGGGCCTTTGCCCCGGGGATAAGAACAGCACCAACCACCACGTCGGCTTCCTTTACGAGTTTACGGACAGTTGCGGGACTCGCCATTACTAAAAAACAGTTGCTGGGCATAATATCACTAAGATAACGCAAACGATCCAAATCCATATCGAGAACATAAACTTTTGCACCCAGACCACAGGCCATCTTCGCGGCATGGGTACCAACCACTCCGCCACCGATAACGAGTACTGAGCCAGGATCTACCCCTGGCACACCACCCAGTAGAATGCCATGACCACCTTGAGCCATTTCCAGATATTTGGCCCCTTGCTGGATTGCCATTCGGCCGGCCACTTCGCTCATAGGGGTAAGCAACGGTAGAGATCCATCCTGCTTTTGAATGGTCTCATAGGCAATGTCGATGGAGCCGCTTTTTATTAGAACACGAGTCAGCTCTTCTGCTGCGGCCAGGTGAAGATAGGTGAAAACAATCTGGTCCTCCCTGATGAGTTCATACTCGGCTGGCAGGGGTTCTTTAACATGCATCACCATTTCTGCGCGGCTAAAAATTTCCGCCGGTGTATTTACAATCTCAGCACCGGCATTGATATAGGCTTCCTCATTATACCCGCTGCCAGTGCCGGCGTTTTTTTCCACCAGAACTGTATGCCCGTTTTGTTTCATCACCTCCACACCCGCGGGAGTCATGCAAACACGATTTTCTTCAGCCTTGATTTCTTTCAGTATTCCGATATCCATAAATTACTCCTTTCTAAATACGTTCGTTCAGCCACTAATAAATAAAATCGGAGCATCGCGGATTAGTGTGAAAACCAGGTCGGGAACATAGTATAAAAGCATTGTAGGGTCGGGTTTTATACCCGACCGGGGTTACGGTGGCATATAAAATGCCACCCTACATGATGTGAACAAAGGCTTTCACACTAATCCGCGATGAACCACAAAATCTTACCCTACAACAAGCTATCAACCTGTACATACTCAAGGCCAAAGGCGTCAGCAACCCCTTTGTAGGTCACCCTGCCTTTGACCACATTGGCGCCGAGTTTGATTTCAGGATTCTCCCTCATAGCCTTTTGCCATCCTTTATTCGCTATCTCAATCGCATACGGAAGCGTCGCATTGGTCAGTGCCAAAGTTGATGTTTTGGGGACCGCCCCCGGCATGTTACTAACCGCATAATGCACAATGCCATCAACCGTATAGGTCGGATTGGAATGGGTTGTCTCTTTAGAAGTTTCAAAGCACCCGCCCTGATCAATCGCGACATCCACCAGCACCGAACCGGTCCGCATGGTTTTTACCATTTCTCGCGTAACAAATTTGGGTGTTTTGCTTCCTGTGACAAGCACGGCCCCAATGACCACATCGGCAATTTGCACTAATTCCCGAATGGCCGCCGGACTGGACATTATCAGAAAACAGTTATTAGGCATTACATCGCTCAGGTAGCGCAGGCGCTCCAGATTTACCTCAACGATATATACTTTTGCTCCCAGACCGCAGGCCTTCCTGGCGGCATTAATTCCAACGACGCCACCGCCGATAATAAGTACCGTTCCCGGATCTACTCCCGGCACACCTCCCAGGAGAACGCCTTTCCCGCCCTGTGCCATTTCAAGGTACTTAGCTCCCTCCTGTACCGCCATAGGCCCTGCTACCTCACCCATTGGGGTGAGCAGAGGTAAGGACCCGTCCTCTTTTTGAATCGTTTCGTAAGCAATACAGATGGAACCACTTTTGATCAAAGCGTGGGCCAGTTCTTCTTCCGCGGCCAGGTGAAGGTAGTTGAAAAATATCTGTCCCTCCCGGATCAGTTCATACTCCGAGGGTTGTGGCTCTTTCACGCGCATAATCATCTCGCACCGGTTAAAAATGTCTTCAGTCGCAACCACAACCTCAGCCCCGGCTTTGACGTAAGCTTCATTATCGAATCCGCTGCCAGCGCCGGCATTCTTTTCCACCAAAATCGTATGCCCGTTTTGTCTCATCACCTCCACACCCGCCGGAGTCATCGATACACGATTTTCTTCGGCCTTGATTTCTTTTAAAACGCCGACTTCCATAGAAGCCTCCTTGTATTCATTAGGTAGTGCCGTCAATGGGCCATAAACGCTAAGTTATTTTGTAAACATTCACAGGTTCCATTTATGCCATAGGGGGTTGTTTTGAAAGATGAACGTCGAACATCGAACATCGAACGTGCAACATCGAATAAAAAACATACATACAATACCGAACATCCAACCACGCCAAGGCGTGGTTTCTTTGCAGCCGTTTTGATACTCGTAACGAAAACCTTAATTAATCCTTCTGTTTCCTGTAAAATATCATCTAATAGTTCAGGTTTTTTAATTAGTGGTACACGCTGAATAAGTTTTACCCATCTCTGTGTCTCTCTTTTTCCCATTCAACGTTGGATGTTGGACGTTCGATGTTCGATGTTCGTCTTTTTCAGTCCCTCCTGGGCAAAACCCTAAGCGCTGCTTATCCAAAGGTTTCTAAACTATTGTCCTGAATTCGGTATCGCCCCAGTTCAACTTCGAATATATATTTATCCCCTCTATAATATGAGTAAAGGACCTCTACCGGTATGCTATTTTGATCGAAGGTTACGCTTTCCATGAAAATACCTGCTGAGTTCTCAGGGAGTTTTAAAATCCTTGCAATTTTCCCTTTCAAGTTTATTGCCCTTATTGTCTGTTCGCACCGTGCAAGAACGATATTAAAGCGATCGGAAATGAGCTTGTACATTGAGCCCGTGAGATCCATATCCATTATCTGTTTAAACATATCGCCCGGCAGATAACTTTCTTCATATATAAAAGGAACATCATCTCCGGTCCTCAAGCGACAAATTACGACTACCCTATTATTCGCCCCCAACAACAAGGTCTTTGAAACATGATTTTTTGCCTTTTCAATGTTCTTTTTCAAGACCTTTGTATTTTCCTTAATTCCAATTTCACGAAGATCGTCTCTGAAACTGGAAATGCTCTTGAGTTTATGTTTGAGAGCCACAGGCATTGACGATGAAACAAAGGTTCCCATGCCCTTTTCTTTTCTCAATAATCCCGCTGATACCAATTCTGCTATAGCCTGTCTTAGTGTATTCCTGTTTACGTCACACGTTTTTGAAAGCTCAATTTCAGATGGAAGTTTATCTCCTTTTTTATATCTTCCCGTCTGGATAAGCTCTTTGAGCCAGGCGCTTATCTGAATGTACTTTGGGATTGGATTTGATGGATCAACTACTTTCAATTGATTGCCTTCCTTTATCTTATAACTACTATACCAAACCTGCTTGACGTTTGCCTGTCTTTTTTTGCACTATATGCAAAAGGCCAAGCATTATCAGAACAAGAACAATAATGCAGGTACACATTGCATTTGCACTTGCTGTCCAGCCGTCATTATCGAGCATAATAATTTCAATGGCTGCAAGATGCACTGTGGCGGAGACGAGAAATATTACAGCGCTTATTGTGGTCATAGAGCGCATGAAAAAATAGACAAAATTTTGAAAGAATGCCACACGCGAGAGAGGAAAAATTATTTTAAAAAACGTTCTAATCGTATCCCCGCCAAGGCTTATGGACGCTTCCTCAATAGATGGATCAATATTTCTCAAATTAGAAATACTGGCTAGTATACCCAGTGTAAAATTACAGATGATAATACATATCACAACTATCCACGGCGTGCCGTAAAATATATAATAGGGTTTGTTAAACGCAAGGATGTAACCAAGACCCATTACAAGACCGGGAATTGCCGCCGGCATAACAGACAAAAGATATATAAGTTGCTTGAAATATGGTTTGCGTGTTTCCATGACATACCCTGCAACAAGCGTGATGAATGCCCCTCCAATACCCACGATCAAAGAAATCCAGAAACTCGTCCATATGGCGGAATAACCCCCTATTGACGGAAACTTGTAATGCTGAAAAGTTAGAGACCAATCATACGGCCATATCTTAACAAAAGAACCGAGAATCACCGTTGCAAATATCAAAATGATAGCAAAAGATACAAGCCAGCAATAGACTGTATATGATATCTTCTTCAATGGCCTTGAAGGAGGAATGACAGGTTTAGCAGCGCCGCTTATCATGGAAAACGTCTTCCTGGAAATATAGTAATTCAGCATGAATGCCATAAGCGAAGGAACAAGCAGAATAATGCTTATGGTAGCACCCAGGTCAAACCGGTAAAGATTCGTTACCTGTGCATATATTTCCGTCGCCAGAACATTATAGTTTCCGCCTATGACCACAGGGTTTCCAAAATCAGTAATCGTCAGATTGAATGTCAAAGCGGCTGAGCTTAAGATACCATATTTTGCAGACGGAAGTGTTATGCGGGTAAATACCTTGAACGGGGTTGCCCCTAAACTTTCCGCTGCCTCATCCAGTCTTATGTCAACAGCCGAAAGTGTTGTGTAAAGAATCACAAATGCATGGGGCAGGCAATAGAGAACTTCCGAAATTATAATGCCTGTTGCCCCGTAAATATTCCAGTCCGTATGTAAAAAATGCGCCGTAATTAACCCATTCCTGCCGAAAAGATAAATAAGCGCCAGCGCCTGAACAATGGAAGGCGCCACAAGGGGCATCATAATTATATTCCTGAAAAATGGCTTTCCGGAGATGGTTGTCCTTGTCATGGCATAGGCAAAAAAGAAAATTATAATGGTTACGATGACCGTGGTGGCAAAAGATACATATAGACTGTGCCAGAGGGCATTTAGGGAATGAGCTGTAGTAAAATATTTCTGAAAATTTTCAAGGGTAAAATTTAGTAAACCGAACTCGCCACCTTTGAAAAAACTCATAGTCAGGATTGACCATAATGGGAAAAGCATAAAAAAGCAGAGTAGCAATCCAATGAAAATTGTTACAGTCGGTACTATGAACTTATCAAATTCCATCCTTGTAGGTGAAATCTGGTATTTTTCTATCAGGGAACCTTCTTTGTATGTTTTATTCATATGCCACTTTTAACCCTTTTGATGTTTCCAAAGAAACTAGACCAACTTTTTAAAAAGCTCTGTATAAACATGGAAGGCATCAGGCGGAAAATAAATTTTAATTTTTCCCCCTCTTTTCAGACCCATTTTCCCAAAGTCCTTTTCCGAAATATCAATAATCATTGTCTCTCCCTCAAGTACAAACGCAATTCTTACAACAGCGCCAAGGAAAGTGATGACTTCAACAACAACTTCAAAAACATTCGAAGAAACACATTGTTCAGATGAGATTGTAACATCCACTAATTCGACGTTTTCAGGTCGAACAGCAAGGTGTACATCTTCACCTTCCACATCATCGAGGTTTGAAACCGTCAATTCCAGTTGCTCGAACTTTACTTTTCCATCCTTTTTTGTGCCTGAAATAAAGTTGGAAGTCCCTACAAATTCAGCAATAAAACTTGTTTTTGGTTCTTTATAAATTTCCCAGGGAGAACCCACCTGCCTGATTTGACCATCTCTCATAATTACAACTCTATCAGCAAGTGAAAGAGCTTCTTCCTGATCATGAGTCACGTAAATCAGGGTAATCCCCAGGTCTTGTTGTAATTTTTTTATAACTGATCTAAGCCGCACACGTATTTTTGCATCGAGAGCGCTTAGAGGTTCATCAAGAAGAAGAATATTGGGTTTAATGGCAAGAGACCTGGCAAGAGCAACCCTTTGCTGCTGTCCACCGCTCAATTGTGAAGGGTAATGGCCTTCCCATCCGATTAGGCCTATGAGCTTGAGCATCTCAATGACCCTTTCATCTATCAGGTTTTGAGGCATTTTTCTCATTTTCAGTCCGAATGCTATGTTTTCATTCACTGTCATATTGGGAAAAAGGGCATAGGATTGAAAAACAATTCCAAATTCTCGTTTCTGCGGGATAACGTCATTTATAATTTTTTCGTCGTAAACAATGTTTCCTGACGTCAGGGTCTCAAAACCTGTAATCATTCTGAGAAGGGTGGTTTTTCCACAGCCGCTTGGACCCAAAAAGCAAACAAACTCTCCTGGTTCAATATCCAGGTCAACATCATCTACTGCAACTAAGGAACCATAAGTTTTCCTTACTTTCTCTAAAATCAACCTTTTTGACATAGCAGAAAATGCTCCTTTGGAATTTATCGTAACTGCTCAATATGTTGGGCCAGCATAAAAGGCTCACGCCTAACACGGAAAAGTGCCTATTTATCCCCGCACATAGTGCGGGGGAAGTTAAGGAGTCGCTTCGCTCCGTCTATTCACATAAAGTAGACAGAATTTCACAGATAATAAACTCAATCTCCAAATCCCTCATAGGTAATGACAGCCATTTATTGATTATTGTTATAGATGTATATACAGCCATAAAACCAAAAAAATGTCCATCATTAATTTTAGATATGGTTAAGTGGTTGTATTTAATTAGATACAAATATTCCCCACTCAACGACTCAACTATTTGACGATCTCTGAATTTGAAGCATAAATAGGATTCCTATAGATCCCCGGTAAGAGGATCTATGGAATCTTTGAAAGAGACTATATGAAAATTACCTTGTTAACGAAGGAAAAGGCCTGTCCACACTTCCAGGATCTTGGCGCGATTCTTGGACTGCCAGGGGAAATCCATCGGAGCCAATTTGACTGTGCCTAAAGCAGGTAAACCCTTTGGTCCAGGCATACCCGGATAAGCAACTCCCAATTTGAATTTTGCATACCCTTTCATTGCGCTTTTTGATATTGCCCAGTCTAAGAATTTCTTTGCGGCTTTTTCATGCTTTGCGCCTTTTAAAAGCGAATTCACTTCGAGTTCAAATCCCGCGCCTTCCTCGGGCAGGGCCATAACCACCGGGAAACCCTTCTTTTTCAAAGATGAATAGACAAAAGCGAATGAGCAACCAACCGCATATTCACCGGCCGCTGTAAGCTTTGCCGGTTTCGAACCGCTCTTGATATACTGGCCCATATTCTTGTCCAATTTTTTCAAGAAATCCCACGCCTTATTTTTTTCTACAGGTTTGCTTTTATAGTCCGGATCAAGCATTACAAGAAGACTTGCAATCTGTAAAAACCCTGTGCCGGAACTGGCCGGGTTTGGCATGATAAGTTTGCCTTTATAGGCCGGTTTCAGAAGATCATTCCAGCTTTTTGGCATTGTAAGGTTGTCCTTTTCCAAAACCTTTGTATTGCCAACAAAAGCTGCGGCATACAAATCTATCGCAGTCCAATAACCTTTGGGATCTTTAAAGTTATCAGGGATCTTATCCCAACCTTTGGGTTTGTACGGCGCAAGCATTCCTTTTGGTACAAATTCTGACGTATTCGTTACAGCCCACCCCCAAATGCAGTCAGCCTGGGGATTATCTTTTTCTGCCAGCATCCTTGCACCCAACTCACCTGTTGAGAGACGAATCGCCTGGATATCAAGATCAGGCAATTCGTTCTTTGCCTGTTCAAGATATTCCACAACCTCTTCATTTTCCAGCGAAGTGTAAATAACAACCCTGTCCTTTGCTGATGCCGTTCCCATTAAAAAAAACAATGCTACCAATACACAACCAACTGACAAACCTAACTTTTTCATAATGCTTCCTCCTTTTTATTTGGTTATTTTGTAATTCCTACTGCACCGTCTGCAGCGGAAAAACAGGAATACTCATACTTCCAGTCCGCTCTAACCCAACACTCCCTCCCCTATTATTTTGAAAATACAATTGCCTCTCGTCACGCACTGAGTGCATGGTTTCTCAGTTAATGTAAACCACTGTAATTTCAATAGATTAAAAACGTTTGAAACATTAGCTATAGGCTACATTTGACCCCTTCAGTTTGTCAAGCAAAATGTATACAGAAAATGGGGTTGAGGTTTAGATATTTCTCCAATATTATAGATTTTACACATGTGTGGGTTGACCGTTTTCGGTTATCCGTCGTAGATTCAATTGATTAAGCAAGTGGCAATGGCTGTATAACCTTTCGGAGTTTAGGCGTGAGCCTTTTATAAAATCCTTACGGCCCGCCCTGGCGCGACATCCCGGGACGTAGCTATTATCGCTGCAATATTTACAAAGCTGAAGTTATAGAACATATGCATTGCGAATCAGGTCTGGGCCAGGGATAAACTCCACCGAACTTATTGATAAGTTAGACTTTTTTGAGACACTCGGAGGTTTTTTTAATGGGGGAAAGACCAATTTATAAATACTTGGAACAGCAGATCAAGGAGTTAAAGAAGGAAGCTACCAGGTGTAGTGCAGCAGAAGAAGAGCTGCGAATGAGTAAAGAAATCCTTTCACAAATCGTTCAGGGTAACACCATACCAACCTTTGTAATTGATAACCAGCATCGCATTACTCACTGCAACAGGGCCTTTGAAAATCTGACTGGCATTGCTGCAGATGAAATAATCGGAACCCGTAAACAGTGGATGGTCTTCTATTCCGAAGAGAGACCGGTCATGGCAGACTTTATTGTGGATAAAGCACCTGCGGATGAGTTGGCCAGGTATTATGGGAAAAAATACCAAAAATCCGCTGTTTCAGAGGGGGCATACGAGGCAGAAAGTTTTTTCCCAAACCTGGGTGAAAACGGTAAATGGGTTTTCTTTACTGCTGCACCCCTGAAAGATGCTGAGGGCAATGTCACTGGCGCCATCGAAACCCTCCAGGACATTAGCGAGCGCAAGCGGGCAGAGGAAACGGTTCGAAGATCAGAACGTCGCCTCAGGGCATTACTTGACTTTCTCCCATATCCCATTGTGGTGTTTACCAGGCGTGGCCGCGTCTTCTACCTGAATCCCGAATTTACGAACATCTTCGGCTGGACTCTGGAGGAACTGGAAGGAAAGACGATACCGTACGTGCCACCGGGCCTTGAACAGGAAACCAGAGAGATGATCAACAGGCTCTTTGAGGAAAGAATCCTGCAGAGGTACGAAACCAAGCGGCTGACCAAGGATGGTCGGATCCTGGATGTGATGATGAGGGCCGTCGTCTACTCGGTATCTAAGGATGAACCTGCCGGAGAAATTGTAATATTCAGGGATATTACCCGGGAAAAGCGGATTGCCAGAAACAATGAGGCCATACTCCGTATCAGTACGGCCCTCCCGGAGTATCCTGACCTGGAGGATCTTTTGGACTATATCAGCAACGAGATCAAACGGCTCCTGGGAACAGAGGGCTCTCTCGTAACACTGCTTGATGAGGAGAAAGATGACCTCTATTTTTTAGGAGCGGCCTACGATGATACAGCCGCCGAAAAAAGAGTAAAGAAGATTCGGTTTCCTGTAGATCAGCTTATGGCAGGCAAAGTGATCAGATCGGGGGAGCCGGTTATTGTTTCTAATACCTCCGAGGAACCCCATCTTCAAAGAGAAAGAGATAAGAAACTGGGCTACCAAACCAAAAACCTGCTTTTAGTGCCTTTAAGGAGTGGGGATCGAATTATTGGTGTTTTATGCGCCATTAATAAAAAGGAAGGGGACTTTGATCAGACAGATGTTGAGCTACTGAGCATGATAGCGGGAACTGTTGTCCTTTCAGTTGAAAATGCAAGGTTTTCTGAAGACATTATAACAGAATATAGAACGAATAACGCCCTTCTCCGGATCAGTACAGCCCTCCCGGAATACCCTGAATTAGGAGAGCTATTAGATTATATCAGCAACGAGGTGCAAAGACTAATAGATACAGAGGGCGCCCTTGTTATGTTGCATGATGAAGAGAAGGATGAACTCTTTATTCTCGGCTCAGCTTATGATGACACTACTACTCAAAAAAGGGTAAAAGAGATTCGATTCTCCATGGATCAGCTTATGGCGGGCAGGGTTATCAAATCAGGGGAACCGCTTATCGTTTCTGATACCTCTGAGGACGCCGAACTTCACAGAGAAAGAGATAAAAAACTCGGATACCACACCAGAAATCTACTTCTGGTGCCGCTAAGGAGCAGTGATCGAATCATAGGCGTGTTAAGTGCCATTAATAAAAAAGAAGGGGACTTTGGCCAGACAGATGTTGAGCGACTGAGTATGATGGCCGGGACCGTAGCCCTCTCCATTGAAAATGCAAGGTTTTCGGATCAAATAAAAAAGGCATATAGAGAAGTAAGCAGTATGAACCGGGCCAAAGACAAGGTTATCAATCACATCTCCCATGAAATAAAGACACCTGTTGCTGTCCTGTCTCCTACCTTGAATATTCTGGCAAAAAAATTGGGAAACCTCCCTGAAGAGACCTGGAAGCCGGCCCTTGAAAGGGGCCAAAGGAATCTTGAGCGCATACTGGAGATTCAATATGGAGTTGATGACATCATGCAGGACAGGCACTATAAAACACATGACACGTTTTCATTTATGTTTGATGAGTGCGCCGATGAACTGGAAGCCTTAATTGCCGAGGAAGTAGGAGAAGG
>JAUWMY010000014.1 GCA_030612945.1 Desulfobacteraceae bacterium | reverse complement strand
TGCCTTCCTTTTTTCCCTGCGACGTTTTCTTTTTGCCAGGGCTTCTGCGTAAAGATATCGATGGTGCGCTTTCCATCGCTTGTGGAGCCATACCCAGTGATCGGGGTATTCTCTGATTACCTTTTCAATAATATCACTTTGCCTTTGCGTTCCTTCACGAATCCAGTTCTCCTTATCGCTGGGTTCAATCTTGAGTTCAGGGAAAAAAACAATGCGATGATGCACCATATCTTTTGAGCGGATTATGAACATGGGAACTATGGGAATATGAAATCTTTGAGCTAACGCAGGGACCAATGCGAGGGTAGATGTCTCCTTGCCAAAAAACTGGCATGTGATTCCCTCTTTTGAACCTGCCTGTCGATCAGCAAAGAGAACCAGATCCTCCCCCTTTTTCAGTTTTCTAATTGCCGGTCGAAGTCCATTCTTTTGATACAGTATCCCCACTCCAAAATTTTCATTGAATGCGACTCTTTCTTTTTCAATAAACGGTATGTCTATTGCACGGACTATAAAGTTGAGACGGTTTATTGTACTTGCATAGAGAAGATGGGCATATTCCCAATTCCCAAAATGGGCACCCAAAAGAATGACTGACGGGCTTTTTTTCTTGGCCGCAAGCAGGTGTTCTTTCCCTTCGATGTCAACGAGCCTTTGCAATTCTTCCTTAGTGATGTATTTCAACCGTGCCCATTCACATGCAATCATACCAAATTGCTGAAAATTCTTTTTGGCCAGAGAAACTATTTCATTTTCTTCCTTTTCCTTTCCAAAGGCAAATCTCAGGTTTCTCAATGCAATCCTTCTTTGCTGAAAAGCCAGGAAATAAAAAAGAAGACCGAAACACCTCCCCAGAAACAACCATGTTTTTAAGGGGAAAATTCGAAAAAAGTAAGAGCCAAATATCCCCAGAAAATAAACAACACGATACCATTTGTTAGACTTTTTTCTCATACTATTTAGAAATCTCCAGCAATTCTCATTATGCCCTTAGACGCATCATCAGGTAGATGCCTAAAAAGAAAAAAATCACATTTGCTGACCAGGCCGCAAGAACTGGTGGCAACAGCCCTGAAAGGCCGAGCGACCGTAAAAACCCAAGATTGATCAAATAAAGGAAACAGAGCCCTACGCCAAGGGATACGGCGAGCGGAGTTCCTCCTCTCTTTATCCCCAGGGCAACCGGAATCCCTATCAATACCATTAAAAGATTAACCAAAGGGAGCGCTAATTTAATATTCATATCAACCAGATATTCAGTATCATCATATCCTTCAAGCCGAACCCTTTCAGCATATCGCTTCAGTTGCCAATAACTCATCTCCTCTGGCTTTCTGACAGGTCTGACGAAAACCTCAGGCCCTTCCGGGAGTTCTATTTGAATTTCGTCAAATTTAATGAGGCTGTATCCACCTTCATCTTTTGCCTCCTGCACAATGCCTTCCTGTATTTTCCAATTATGCCCGGTCCAGGTTCCTTTGCGTGCATCTATCCTTTTGACTAACTGAAACGATTTGTCAAAGAAATACAAACTGAGATCAGACATCACATTCCTTTTGCTGTCAAAGCGCCTGATCAGATAGAACGCATCAGTTCCCCTGTACCAAATATGATCATGCCCATAAAACCGTGCCGGGTCCCTTTTCTTTACTTCTACATTCCATATCTCATTACTCCTGGAACTGGCGTATGGGACAATTAGCTCGGAAAACAGAAACATGATGGCTGCGACAACTATGGAAACAAAAATAACAGGCTTTGAGATCTCGAAGATATTTATTCCACTCGCTTTCATTGCTGTGATCTCGTTGTTCTTTTTCATGAGGGAGAACATGACAATAATCGCGATCAATGTGGACACAGGTAGCATTTGGGTTATTATGAAGGGAGTTTTGTAAAGGAGGAATAAAAACATCACCCTCATGGGTACGTGCACATCCAGGAAATCATATAGCCTTTGGACAAATTCTATTATCAGATATATGCACAGAGAGACAGCCAGGACCAGCAATAGAAGCTTGAAAAACTCTTTGCAGAAATATTTTGTCAGCACCCTCAATTGGTCATTACTCCGGCAAATCGTTCATTACTTTTCAAGTATCTCTTTTTTAGACAGGATAACCCCGCGTTCCGCGGAGCAGGCATGGATAAACAGGAATCTATTTTTAAGTCATAAACAAGACCTTATTGTAATAATCCTGTAAATCAAATAAGATATCCTGGTAATATACCTTAAGGATAAATCCCGAATAAAGCATTAAGATAATCTCTTTGGGCCTTTCTTAAATGTAAAATGAGTATTTAAAAAAAAATTTCAAATCAATCGGGGGCCAGGTTTAACCTAACTCTAATAGAAAAATTTAACTCAATCACTTACCCAGATAGCAAGGAACGGTCTATCAGGATAGTTAAAGGATTTACAAGAATTAAAAAAATCAAGTCAATCCATGCCTGCCCCGCGCATGGCGGGGTTATCCTGTCAAAGAAATACCTGTTCAAAGAAACGAATTTATCATTGGGTTACAAACATAGAATATTATATAAAAGCCTATCACAGCCAAAAAATTGAGGTGTTCATTATTGTGAAATAAGATTTTGAACCGGAAAAAGATCAACTCGCCTTTTTCATAAACCCTGAAATTCGGAATAAATCTATTCACCTCCCTGCAATATATTCTGTAGGGTTCTCCAAAAATCTTTCCCAGATGCTTCTCTTCCCTTTTTACACGGTTAGCCATATAAAAATAGTATATCACCACATAGGCTAAAACAAAATAAATATTACTTAGTAAAAGTATACCACCTAAAATCACCAGAAATCTTCCTAAATACATTGGATTCCTGACCAGACTATAGGGGCCTCTCGCAGTAAGGACCTTGTTCTTTTCCAGGCTGCCTGATGACCATATTTGGATCAATTCCCCAAAAATAGAAACAGCAAAGGCAAGGAAATACAGCTCCAGTCGGCCGTAAATCAATATGAGAATAAGAAATACAATCCCCAAGAAAATCCTGCTTTTTACCAGTGCTTTTCGTAGTCCGGGGTGATTAAAGACCTTGTTTATAAGCTCCATAGGATCTACTTTCGTGAACGGTTGCAAAATGTTGGCACTATAGGGAACGATTTATCTTGTGTCAAGGGTACCAAGAATGACCGAGTTACCTCTCCTCCGTGCTCTGGGGTAAGATGGTTTCAAAGCCCGCTGGTTTTTCAAGTTGGAAGATTTCTTTCGGTATAGCCTTATTGAAAACCACCTGTTTCAGGTCAAATGTCAGTTGACTGCCAGTTCGAGGATCGTTTAACCCTACTTCACGCGCATAATAAATGCCATCCTCATTTTGAAAGTTTGAAAACGTAATTTTTATGCCCTGCCCGGGAAAAAACACCGAACATGGGGGACTGCTTTGCGGATGAAAATCAATGACCTGCGCAAATTCCCCCTTTGTGTTTAGAAGTGTGGCCTGATTTTCTTTCAGGGAAACAGCGCGATTATGTTTCCGTATAACCGGATATCCCCTTACAAAGGTCCATATCTGATCGGGGTCTAACATACCAGGGAAAAATCCCGATGGATCAAAAGACCCAAGGTACCCAGAATAATATTTCTTCTCGCTGAAGGCAAGGATTTGGAACCTCTTTTCATTGAGGAGGATATGAAGAAGTGGGCGACCCCAGGGATGTGTGATTTCAATTTTGATTTTGCCTGAATCCCTGACACCAGCGATTAGAGTATTCAGTTCGGCTTCCGAACCGCGCCTTTTGATCGTTAAACGACCTGAAGAGAAGAGTGCATGGACTCGCCTTTCCTGTTCCCGGCCCATGGAAACAAGGTCGGTGATTTTTTTCTGGTCAAAAGGGCGAGATGGTTGCTGAACGGAGACAGGGGCGCAGCATTGGAAAAAAAAAGAAGCAAAAAGCAAAAGAAAGAATACGCCCAGGGGAATTTGTTTATTCAGGTTCAATTTTTTCCTTTAAGAAGCAGCTCAACCTCAGTTATTTTTTGTTTTATCTTCTTTTCTTCGGGATGTTTCAGCGAAAGGGCCTTTTTGTAATATATGAGGGCATTTTTGAAGTCTTTCTTTTTAAAGTAGACGTCGCCAAGATGTTCATTAATAGTTGGGTCTTCAGGAGTCAGCTCTGCAGCCTTCTCTAAGTAATGGAGGGCTTCACCATACAAACCTTTCTTGAAATAGATCCATCCCAGGCTATCTATTATGTAACCGCTTTCAGGCTTTAATTTTAGGGCCTTCTGGATCAGTTCCATGGCCTCATCCAGCTTTATCCCCTTGTCTGCGTATGTATACCCTATGTAGTTTAATGAGTCCGCGTGTTCGGGATCCATTTCCACGATCCGCTTCATCTGCTTTAGACATGACGCCTTATCGCCGGACTTATCGAGAAGTACGCCGAGACGGAATATAAGATCAATGTTTTTCTCATCCTGTCTTAGCCCGTTTTTAACAACCTCGATGGCTTTCTCGTATTCCTCCTTTGTTTCATAAACTGACGCCAGCATCAAATAGAGTTCAATCTTTTCTTTTTTCAGCGTAATGGCTTTTTCGATGACCCTGATGGCTTCGTCATATTTTTTCTGATCACTGAGGAGATATCCCATATGCATTTGAGCACTTATGAAATACTTTGACTCTGGCTTGATCTGCCCGAAGTGCTCCAGGGCTTTATCAATATCTCCTTTTTCTTCATAGGCTGTACCGAGATAGTACCTGGACTTGTAATCACCCGGCCAGGCGGAAACAATCAGGTTTAATTCCTCTATGGATTCATCGAGCTTTCCCTGTCTAAGATAGATTAGGCCAAGGGCCTGCCTTCCCGGTTCACCAGGCTTTGAATGCTCTTTGATTTCTTCTGTTTGCTGTTCAGCTTTCTCTTTTTGACCGAGCTTAAAGTACAGATCCACCAGCCTTTTCCTGGCCCCCATATTGTCAGGATAAAGCTCCAGCAATTTCTCATAGATCTCAACCGCATCCACGTTTCTGTCTGTCATCTGATAGAGCGTTCCCAGATCAAACATGGCGGGCTCCAGGGTCTCATTGAGTCTCAGTGCCTCAAGGAAGGCTTGTTCAGCCTCTGCATGACGACTTTTTTCCAAGTTAATCCTTCCCCGGTAATAATGAGCGATGACAAGTTCGGGATTCCGTTCTAATATTATTTCCAACTGGTTGAGCGCCTCGTCGGATTGTTCCTTTTTGATTAGAATGGTAGTTAGAAGAAGTCTTATCCGGTCGTTTTCCGGATCAAGATCCACGGCCTTGCGGTACTGTTCTAAGGCAATGTCATCGTCACCCATGAGGGCATAAAGATCGGCAAGAAGTATCTTACTTCTCACATTTTCAGGCTCCAGGTCTTCACATCTGAGCGCATATCTCAAAGCACCCGGGTAGTCTTTCATGCTTTTAAGAAGCAAAGCCATTTTTGTACAGAGATAAGCAGAATCCGGGTCTTTTTCGATGGCCCTGGAAAGATATGTCCGCGCATCCTGGGGGTTGCCATGCGTCACGGCAATGGAAGCCAATGCAAAATTTCTGTAAGCCTCCTGGACATTGTCTATTTCTCCGGGGGATACTCTTCTTCCAGCTTCAGGCGACGCGGACTCTAAAGGTGTGACCCGGGGTGCAAGCCCAAAACATCCTGAGACGAGTCCTATTATAAGGAAAAGTGATAGAACGCCTGTAAGCCTCCGGGATCCGCATGAGGTTAACTCATTGCGGGTTACGGGTTGCGGGTTACGGGTTACGGGTTGCGGGTTACGGGTTGCGGGTTCTTTTTTCATTTTATATATGCGTGATGATTGCATCTTTTGTCCTCATCCCCCTGACACCAAGTCGAGGAGGCCGTAAAAGCTCCAGCAATTCTCATTTTATAAAGTCAGAATACTCTTCTTCAAAATCAGGGATCTGTTCTTTGAGCCACTTTTTGATATTTATAGTAATTTTTTCCTGGATTTGGCGAACTCTTTCCCGTGATATATGATATTTGTCTCCAAGCTCCTGGAGGGTTAAGGGCTTTTCTGCCATAATCCGGTTATCAAAAATATCAGCTTTTTTCCCGGAAAGTGTCCTGCGAAACTCCCTGAGCTTCTGTGTTAAGATCTGCCGCCTTTGATTTTCAGAAAGCCGGTCATCAGTGCTCATACCCGGGTCTGGCAGAAGAGCGCCATAGGCTTCTCTCGAATCATCGCCAACAGGAGCGCTAAGGGAAATCTCCCACCCTCCAAGACGCTGGCTCATCTCAACAACTTCCTCTTCTTTGACAGAACGCCGCTCAGCCAAAAGCCTGGGTTCAGGACTAAATCCTTCGGCTATCAGCTTGTCCCGCTCCTTAGCCAAATTGAAGAACAGCTTGCGTTGGCTCTGAGTTGTTCCAATTTTGACCAGTTTCCAGTTATCCATTACGAATTTCAACATATACGCCTTAATCCAAAAAGACGCATAGTATGAAAATTTTATGCCCCGATAAGGATCAAATTTCTTGACAGCCTGTAAAAGACCCAGGTTTCCTTCCTGGATCAAGTCTAACAGGTTTTTTGTCCAGTACCGGTGGAAGTCCATGGCAATTTTCACTACCAATCTCAGGTTGGACGTAGCCAGCCTGTAGGCGGCCTTCTGGTCCTTTTTCTCTCTGACCCTTTTGCCCAGTTCTATCTCCTCCTCCCTGGTCAGCAGATTATACCTCTTTATCTCAAGAAGGTACATCTGAAGCGGATCATAAGGGACTAAGTTCCTATCTGGCTGGGCGACAGGGGAAAGGTGCAATTCGCTTTTTTTATCCCCTTTCTGGACTGGTTTACCTTTTTTATCTTTCATAATCATCACATGCGGTATCGGGGCAGACACTGAAAGCCCATAAGCGCTAAGTTGTTTCGTAAATGTTCACAGGTTACATTTATTCCTGTGTAATCCTTACATACCTCTTTTTACCTGCCCTCAGCAGCAAGCAGTCCTGTTGCAAATCATTGATGTTGATTGCCTGTTCAAACGTTTTAACCCTTTGGCCGTTTATATATCCACCGCCCTGAGAAATGAGCCGCCGGGCCTCACTACGAGTCTTACAAAGGCCTGATTTTTCAAAAAGGATATAAGCCGGGATCCCTTGATCAAGTTCTTCTTGACCAATGCTGTATGTAGGGGCAGCCTCGGGAGACTTTTCTCTGTCAGGGCCGAATAGCTGTTGAGAAGCTTCACGTGCATGGTCTGCCTCTTTCTGGCCATGGCACAGTTTTGTGGCCTCGTAAGCCAGCACTTCTTTTGCTGTTCGCATGTCAGCCCCTTTTAACCGTCCAAGCTGACGGACTTCCTCCATGGGAAGAAATGTGAAAAGACCCAAAAAACGTTCCACATCACCGTCGTCCTGGTTAATCCAATATTGGTAGTAGTCATAAGGCGACGTCAATGAGGCGTCAAGCCAGACTGCCCCTTTGTGGGTTTTACCCATTTTAATCCCTGAAGACGTGGTCAAGAGAGGAAAAGTCAGGCCGTGGATGACTTCCCCTTCAAGGCGTCTTGTGAGATCTGCACCGGCCAGGATATTGCCCCACTGATCATTTCCGCCCATCTGGAGACGGCAGTCGTAATGTTTGAACAGGTACCAGAAGTCATATGCCTGGAGCAGCATATAGTTAAACTCTATGAAGCTCAGCCCGGTTTCCAGCCTTGCCCTGTAACTTTCCGCTGCAAGCATCCTGTTCACACTAAAATGCCGCCCGATATCTCGAAGAAATTCTATATAGGGGAGATCCGTTAGCCAGTCAGCGTTATTGGCGATTATGGCCTTTCCATCGCTGAAATCAATGAAGCGAGACAACTGCTTCTTTAGTGCCTCAGCGTTTTCATTGATTTCTCCCAGTGTTAAAATATTGCGCATTTCCGTTTTTCCGCTGGGGTCTCCCACAAGACCGGTCCCGCCTCCAACGAGACCGATCGGCCTGTGTCCTGCTCTCTGCATGTGGACGAGCGACATGATGGGTAGAAGGCTCCCCACATGTAAGCTTTTTGCGGTTGGATCAAACCCGATGTAGCAGGTCGTAGGGTTTTCAAGGAGCTCGCGCACGAGTTCCCTGTCAGTTGCCTGTTCAATAAAACCTCTATCTTCAAAGATATGGAAAACGTTTTTCATTTTAATCAACCAATTTTTTTCTTTTGTATCCTTCAGGCAGGCTCAAACGAACCACCTGCCCGGGGTTTCCAATATTTTCAATCTGTACGCCATTAAACTCAAAACTAATACCGGCCGCGTTGCCGATAAGCAATTCCATGCCCTCTTTGGCTTTCCACTCAGGGTGACTTCCAGGAGTGAAGATATATTCTTTGGGATCCTGATCATCCACAAAGATCCTGACCCAGGTCTTTTCTCTAACGTTTGCCTTAAGAATCAGGTCCCGGGTTTCAGGTCCGGGGCTGATTTCAGGCTCATAGGCTAACAACGATCCTGCTGAAAATGATGTTGACGCTTTTTTCTGTAAGGGTTTGTCGGGAGGCTTAACGTCAACAAGTTCAGGAGACGGCCCCGGTGCAGAAGCCGTTGGGGTTAAGGCCTTCTCCGTCCGGGGTACCTGTTCCACCGATTCAGGGGCCTGGCCCGATACAGGTTCTGTCTGCTTTTTCAAAGGCAGTTCTTGGGTTTCGCTGAAAGTTTCCTGAACAGGCTCTGAATTCACCATGGCGCTGTCTACTGACTGAATTGCCTGAGAGCGCTCCGAGACTCCCTTTCCAGGTAGATACTCCTTCCACAAAAAATAGGCCAATGCCATTGTAACCAATAGCAGGATCAACACAACCGAGAGAGTTTTCCTGCTCCCCGCAGGCTCTCCAAGAGGCTTGGGAGTTGTAGATTCAATGGGGGCAGTCTTCTGATAAAGTGCTACAATCTCCCCCGCATCCAATCCCACAGCATGGGCGTAAGAACGGACAAATCCCTTCACAAAAATCGGCGAAGGGAGACTGGGCCAGTCTTCGCTTTCCAAGGCCTGAAGGATATGAGGCTGGATCCTGGTCAATTCCGAGACCTGAGCAAAATCGAGCCCTTTTCTTTGCCTTTCATCCCTCAAAAGTGCCCCTACACCACTTCCCATAATTGACCCTGTTTCTCCGTCCTCCACATCTGGTCTCCGTCCCTGGCTATGCTCCGAAAGAGTGTCTGACTCAAAAGCAAAGGCCTTTTGATCGGTAGGGTGCTGATATTCAAGCTGGTTCATATTTGATGTATCCGTAAAAAGTCAAAATCTATAGGATTCTCCAATTCAATATTCTCATAACAAGCTTAAATAATTCGTAATTCCTGAATCCCTAAATTCATAACCCGGATAAACCGGAATTGGGGAATTGCGAATTGAGGAATTGAGGAATTAAAAACAACCGCTTCAATCTAATCCCTGAATTCCTAAATTTATTTGCAACAGAGCGCTTCGCTATTGGAATCTAAATTTGTGCCCATTTTGCGCACAATATTTTTTATAAGGGCCTAAATTCCTGAATTCCTGAATTCTACGAGTGTCCAAATTTTATGCAAACTGTACAAAAACAAACGAGAACAACTACTTAACCACTCAACTTCTTAACCACTTAACGAGGTCTGTATATTCAAATTACCAGCACCATATATTGGTACATTTTTTACTACGTTATACAGGATATTTTATTTTTCCTTTACAAAACCAGTGTAAACTGATATAAAGGGTTTTCGAAATGTCTATATTGTAACTTGAATTTATCTGGGATACTCCCTATACAGAAACCCCGGGGGACGTGGCTTCGATTTGCCCCATTGAAGAGGATAATAATGAAAATAAAAAAACTATATATGCGCGGCTTCAAGTCTTTTATGGACCGGCTCGAAATCTCATTCCCCCTCGGAATCAGCGGAATTGTCGGACCAAACGGCTGTGGAAAGAGCAATATTGTCGATGCCATCAGATGGTGCATGGGGGAGCAGAGCCCCAAACAACTGAGAGGGCGACGAATGGAAGACGTGATATTCTCAGGCGCTGGCAATTATAAGCCCCTTGGCATGGCAGAGGTTTCTATTCTCCTCGAAAATGGCAATGGCACATTCCCGCCTGCATTTGCACAGAATTCGGAACTGTCTGTGACACGGCGTCTTTATCGATCCGGTGAAAGCGAATACCTGATCAACAGGGTCCCGTGCAGACTCAAGGATATCCAGGAGATTTTTATGGATACCGGCCTGGGAAGTAAGGCCTATTCAATCATCGGCCAGGGCCAGATCAGTTCCATTATAGAGCAAAAACCTGAAGAAACCCGGGTCATGCTGGAAGAGGCCGCCGGGGTCACAAAATACAGAAGAAAGGTAGAGGCATCGCAACGAAAAATAGAGCTTACAGAGGCGAATCTTCAGCGTGTGGAAGACATTATGGGAGAAGTCCAAAGACAGATTAGATCTCTTAAGAGACAGGCTTCCAAGGCCAAACGTTATAACAATATTTGCGAGAATATTCAAAACCTGGAACTCACCCTGTATGCCAACAATTATCATCAATTAAAGGAAGAGTCAGGGGACAAGCTAAGATCCTCTGAGGACCTTGTTCAGCAAGAGATAGCAAAATCCACAGAGTTCTCTAAGCGCCATGCCAGAATAGAGACCATGGATCTGGAGCTTGAAGAAAAGGATGCAGAGCTGTCTAACCGCAGGAAAACCCACTTTGATTTAGGAGAAAAGGTCCACAGAAAGGAGACCGGCCTTGAATCACTGAAAAGTGAAATCAAAATTCAGGAGGAACTGGAAGTCCGGCTTAAGGGTGAACAAGAAGAAATAAAAAATCGGCTCACCGGGCTTAAGGGGGAAAGGGTAAATCTCGAACGAAATATCGAGAAGATGAAAGAAGACTCACTTGAGCTCGAAGGGGAGATTTCACTCAGGGAAAAAAGGCTTACTGCCAGGCGAGAGTTATTAAAGGGAATAAATGAAGACTTTGAAAAGGCAAGGGCAGAATTGAGTGCCGGCGCCAATAAAGAGGTGGGTCTAAATCACGAGTCAGGGTACCTGAACAAGATCCTCAATCAAATCACAGACAGCCAATCCCGCCTTGAAAAAGAAATTAACGACATTAACGCAAAGATCGAGAACATTGTTCGGGCTTCTGAAAGAAAGAGCCTGGCCAGGGAGGCTACTGCCGAAAGACTGCAGGAAATTGAGGCCTCCATCAGACAACAGGACATAAACTCCGAAGAACTTGAGGAGATGAGAAAACGTATTGAAGTTGAGTTTAAGTCAGCCGAGTCAGAACTCAACGTATGCCAGTCTCGATTCTCCAGTCTGAAGGCCCTGACAGAGAATTTCGAAGGATACAAAATTGGCGTCAGGACTATAATGAAGGCCACCGACTTTGTTCCCCACCAGAAAGGACACATAATAGGCCTTGTGGCAGATGTCATCCAGGTGGATGCCAGGTATGAACAGGCCGTTGAGGCGGTTTTGGCAGACAGACTACAGTATATAATCGTAGAATCTCAAGAAGATGGCAAACAGGCCGTTGAATATCTGAAGGATAAGGCGAGGGGCAGGGGTAGTTTTGTCTCCCTGAATGACTTGCGCACAAATGGAGGAAACAAAAAAAGACACCCACAATTTCCACCTTTGCTGGACTTTGTTTCAGTGCCCGAAAAATATATGCCACTGATAAATACCCTGTTGGAAAACACCGTAGTGGCGAAAGACCTGCAAACCGCTCTTTCAGCGTGGAAGGAAAATGAAATAGGCCTATGTTTCGTAACCATTGATGGCGACATAGTTGACCAGAGGGGCGTGGTCAGCGGTGGAAAGCTTGCTAAAAGCTCCCTGGGACTTCTTACCAGGAAGCGAGAAATGGCAGTACTAAAGGAAAAGTCTGCCCTTTATCTGAAAAAAACAGATGACTTGAAATTGAAACTCGAAAATATCAATGTAGAGATCCAGGAGAAGAAAGAGTCTCACGAAACCTTGATAGAGGATAGATGGTCCTGCCAGGAAGAAATTAACGAGTTTGACAAAATGCTGTTTCGCCTTGGTCAGGAACTTGACCAACTGGAGAAACTGTCCCAAAGAATATCAAGCGACCTGGATAGAAAGAGTATAGAACAAAGCAATCATAAGAAGGAACTCTCAAGGGTTGAGGAGGAACTTTATCAACGTAACATGAAGCGCCAGGAGGAAGAGGAATATTTCCGAAAAAAAGAGGTTGAACTGAAAGAATCCCAGGAAGAATTTGATCAATTCCGGGATGAATTGGCAAAGATCAAGGCGGATTACCGCATTTTCAAGGAAGAACAACGTAGTCTGGCCCGTGAGATGGAAATGAAAGCCGACTACGCTGATGACTCCTTGAAACGACTGCGTAAGATTGAAGAAGATATCTCCATGGGCCACAGGAGGCGTGATGAGTGCCAGAAGAGAAGAGAGATGCTCAACGGTGAACTCGGAGAGCTTTATGAAAAGCTGAAACAAGCTGAAGAGGCCTTAACCCGCGCGGATCATGAGCGAGAGGTATTCCACGACGGGATCAAGGAAGAAGAAAACAAGGCCGAGCAATTGCGGGGAGAAATGGAGGCCCTTAAAGATGAAATTAACAGGTCGAAAATGGAGCACTCTGAAATCCGCTTCAAGATGAACAACCTGGAAGAAATGGCCAAAGAAAAATTCAATCTGAATTTACCGGATGTCTGTGAGCAATATATGGATAAAGATTTCTCCGCAACAGAGGTGGAGGAAAAACTTGAGAATCAAAAGCAGCTAAGGCAAAGGCTGGGAGAGGTGAATCTGACGGCTATTAAAGAGCATGAGGCACTGAAAGAACGCTATGATTTCATTAGAAACCAGAGAGAAGACCTCATCAATTCCATTGAATCCCTGAGAATCGCAATTAAAAAAATCAACAGGACCTCTCTCGAAAAATTTTTAAAGACTTTCCAGGAAGTAGATAAGAAAATAAAGGAAATATTTCCCATTCTCTTTAATGGCGGTACTGCCGGCCTCAGGTTGACCGACGAAACACGACCATTGGAGAGCGGTGTTCTGGTGGAAGTCCAGCCACCGGGTAAGAGACTAAGCCACATGGGACTGCTCTCCGGTGGGGAGAAGGCCCTTGTTGGTATGGCCTTTATTTTCGCCATCTATATGATTAAGCCCAGCCCATTCTGCCTCCTTGATGAGGTGGATGCCCCCCTTGATGAGGCAAATATTGATCGTTTTAATAAGCTGTTAGAGGAGATCAAAAAAGCCTCTCAGATCATTATGGTGACACATAGTCGAAGAACCATGGAGATAGTCGACCGGCTCTATGGGATAACCATGGAAAATGCCGGGGTCTCAAAGACCGTGTCTGTAGACATTCATGGCATTAAAAGACAAACCCCTGAAAGTCCACCAAATCACCAGGTAATCGGACACTAATGGATTTTCGATTGACTATTGACTATTGGCTATTGATGATTGGAAAAGACCTCACTAACCCGGATAAACCGGAATTGGGGAATTGAGGAATTGCGAATTGAGGAATTCAAGATATGAAAAAAACTCCTCAACCTAATCCCTGAATCCCTAACTCGGACGAGCGGGAACCAAACAGGTTGTAAAAAGTTGAATCCCCGTTCATTATTCTGAGGGCCTTTACAGCAAAGGCTTTACCGGCTATACAATTTTTTTTGCGCAATTTGAACACAAATTTGTTTATAAGGGTCTAAATAGTCAATAATCAATCGAAAATAGTCAATATTTAAATAGGGTTCTTTAAATAGTCAATAGTCAATCGAAAATAGTCAATTGTATAAGGTTTATGCTTAACATTTACGGAAAAAAAGACACCCCCTCCCCTTCAGAACATCGTGGCCTGTTTCAAAGGCTTCGCCAGGGTCTGTCAAAGACTCGACATACTCTGACAGGGAGACTGGACCGCCTGTTCCTGGGAAAAAAGGAGATCACTGCAGATTTATTGGAGGAATTGGAGGAAATCCTTTTCACCTCTGATATTGGTGTTGCAACGACCGGTGAATTGATAGATTTGCTTAAGGAAAAGCTGGCCAGGAAGGAATTAAAGGAGCCGGAGATAATAAAGACTGTCTTAAGAGATCATATCCTTTCCTTCCTAAAAGCCCCGTCTGTAGAACATGCTTTGCCAGCCCACGGGGAACCGCTTGTGATTATGGTAATCGGTGTCAATGGAGTGGGTAAAACTACCACCATTGGCAAGGCTGCGCACAGTTTCGTATTGCAGGGAAAAGAGGTCATGCTGGTAGCAGCCGATACCTTCAGGGCAGCGGCTGTTGAACAACTGGCCATCTGGGGTGAAAGAGCGGGTGCAGATGTTGTAAAGCAGGGGACCGGCGCTGATCCTTCCGCCGTGGTTTATGATGCCCTGACTGCCGCGCTTTCAAGACAGACTGATGTAGTTCTCATTGATACAGCGGGGCGTTTGCACACTAAAGTAAACCTTATGGAGGAACTCCAGAAAATTCGTCGGGTCACAGACCAGAAGCTACCTGGCGCGCCACATGAGGTATGGTTGATCCTGGATGCAACCACAGGACAAAATGCCATTTCTCAAGCTGAAATATTCAATAATGCCATTGGAGTCACGTCTATCATCTTGACCAAGCTGGACGGCACTGCAAAAGGGGGAATCGTAGTGGGTATTTCAAAGCAGCTTGGGATACCCATAAAGTATATCGGAATCGGGGAGAAAGTTGATGATCTCCGACCCTTTAATGCGAAAGATTTTATTGGAGCAATATTTGATTGAAGGTAAACCCTAACGTTGCAGAAACATTTGGTCCAAAAGCGCTTCGCTCGCTCTATATCAGGCCATCAAGAAACGATTGCCCATTTTCAAGACCTCACCGTATGTTCAATACGCTTTCGTCCTTGAAAATGGTCCAATCCCGCCTATCTTTGGCGGGACTGACACAATCTATACCGTTTTGAACTCAAATTTTATGCAACGTTAGGGTAAACGATGCAACAAAACGTCGTTGAACGAAAAATCATGTGGGGTGACCTGGATGCCCTGGGCATTGTTTTTTATCCCAGGTACTACGAATGGTTCGATTCCTGTGGACACCTGTTCTTTGAAAAGATCAATCTGAATATCGGGGAGCTTTGGAGCGAGAGAAAAATTTTATTCGGTTTGGCAGAAACATCCTGCCGTTACTTTAGCCCTGGAAGATATCACCAATCAATCCGAATTGTTACGAAAATTGACGCCCTTGAAGAAAAAACCCTCGTTTTAAAGCACAGGATACATGCTTCAACCGACGACACACTGATGGTGGAGGGATACGAGAACAGGATCTGCCTTGATGTCTCAGACCCTAAAAATTTCAAGGCCATCGATATCCCGCAGGATATCCGGTCAGTGTTAAGGGAAGCGAAGGAAGGAATGAAAAAAATGAACATCGAACATCGAACGTCCAACATCCAATGATGAATAAAAAACCAATATAGAACA